>NZ_JBLMKT010000152.1:0-326 GCF_047779955.1 Streptomyces lothianensis
TAACAAGGTAGCCGTACCGGAAGGTGCGGCTGGATCACCTCCTTTCTAAGGAGCACTTCTCACCGACTCCCTTCGGGGACGAGGTCAGAGGCCAGCATGCGAGCGAACGTCTCGCACTGGTTGCTCATGGGTGGAACGTTGACTATTCGGCACACTTGACCTGCTCTGGTCGCTAGTACTGCTTCGGCGTGGAACGCGAGATGGAGGGGCGAGGGTGTCGGGCACGCTGTTGGGTGTCTGAAGGTACGGCCGTGAGGTTGTGTCTTCGGTTGCCGGCCCCAGTGAACTTCGCTGAATCAGTGAGGGTGATGGGTGGTTGGTCGTTG
>NZ_JBLMKT010000153.1:0-312 GCF_047779955.1 Streptomyces lothianensis
CTCCGCGTTCGACCAGCCATCGGGCCAGTTGGTTCGCGCGGCCGTTCAGCTCGGCATACGACAGTGATACGTCACCGAACTCCACCGCCACCGCTTGTGGACCCCGTGCCACCTGCGACTCGAAGAGCCCGGCGAACGAACCGGCCGGGACCTCCCGCCGGGTGTCGTTCCAGTCGGCCAGCAGCCGTGTTCGCTCCTGAGGGGTCAGCAGCTCCACCGAGGACACCTTGCGCTCGGCGTCCGCCACCACGGCCGTCAGGAACCGTACGAGCCGGGCCACCAGCGTCTCGACCGTGTTCCGCTCGAACAGGT
>NZ_JBLMKT010000154.1:0-310 GCF_047779955.1 Streptomyces lothianensis
CTGGCTGCCGCCCTGGTGACCCGCCTGGCAGCCTGCTGGCGCAACGGCACTCTCTACGAGCTCCGCGACACCGACGGCCGCGAGATCACCGAGGCCGAGGGACGGCAGATCTGCGCGACCCGCTACAAGATCGACAAAGCCGCTCGCGTGAAGGTCCAAGTCCGGCGCCGCTCCCAGCAGCTGAAGAACCCCACGACGAGCCGGCGCGAGAAGGAGTCGCGAAGCGCTCCGGCAACCGGCCCGTCGCCAACCAGCCTACGAACCGACCCTCAAGAACACCACGAACTACTTGACGTCAGTTAGGAACTCA
>NZ_JBLMKT010000155.1:0-305 GCF_047779955.1 Streptomyces lothianensis
CGGTGGTGGGTTGGTTGGTTTGGTTGGTTTGGGGTGTGGTGGTGGGTGGGGTTTCTTCGATGATGATGTGGGCGTTGGTGCCGCTGATGCCGAAGGAGGAGATGGCGGCTCGGCGGGGGCGTTGGGGGGTGTGTGGCCAGGTGCGGGGTTGGGTGAGGAGTTCGACTGCTCCGGTGGTCCAGTCGACGTGGGTGGATGGTTTGTCGATGTGGAGGGTTTGGGGCAGGAGGTCGTGGTGCATGGCCATGATCATTTTGATGATGCCGGCGACGCCTGCGGCGGCTTGGGTGTGGCCGATGTTCGAT
>NZ_JBLMKT010000156.1:0-305 GCF_047779955.1 Streptomyces lothianensis
CGCCGTCCTGGTTGATCGCTGAACCGCGTACGACGGCGAGGACCTGGTGGCCGTTACGGCGCGCATCCGACAGCCGCTCCACCAGCAGCACACCGACGCCCTCCGACCAGCCCGTACCGTCCGCCGCTTCGGCGAACGCCTTGCAGCGGGCGTCGGCCGCGAGACCGCCCTGCCGGGAGAACTCCACGAACGAACCGGGGCCCGCCATCACGGTGACACCGCCCACGAGCGCCATGTCGCACTCGCCGGAGCGCAGCGCCTGGCCCGCCAGATGCAGGGCCACCAGCGACGACGAACACGCCGTG
>NZ_JBLMKT010000157.1:0-294 GCF_047779955.1 Streptomyces lothianensis
AGAGCCGTGCGCAGCACGGGGCGGGCGCGGGGCGGAACAGCGTAGACCGCGGCGGGTGGTGGAGTGGGTGAACCGTGTTCGGGATGCCAGACGTCGGGGACGGCTAGGCGTGTGCAGTGCTCGTCGAGGGCGGCGACGGGGGTGGTGTACAGGGCATCGGGGTGAGTTCCTGTCATCAACAGGGCTGTGAGGAAGGCGAGTTGGGGTGGGCGAGGAATGCCGCGGCTGATGCGGTGGGCCGTGTACGGCGTGAACGGGCGCGTCGTGATGCCCGGCCCCGTGGCCGCGTCGAGG
>NZ_JBLMKT010000158.1:0-293 GCF_047779955.1 Streptomyces lothianensis
GGCCCTGCGTACCGGTGAGTGCACGATGGCGCTCGCCGGTGGCGTGACCGTCATGGCGACCCCGACGACCTTCGCCGAGTTCAGCCGCCAGGGAGGTCTCTCCTTCGACGGTCGCTGCAAGTCCTTCTCGGACACGGCGGACGGTACGGGCTGGTCCGAGGGTGTCGGGATGCTGCTCGTGGAGCGGCTGTCGGACGCCCGCCGTAACGGGCACCAGGTCCTGGCGGTCGTTCGCGGCTCGGCGGTGAACCAGGACGGTGCGTCGAACGGTCTGACGGCTCCGAACGGTCCCT
>NZ_JBLMKT010000159.1:0-293 GCF_047779955.1 Streptomyces lothianensis
CGAGGAGCACTTCGGCGCCCAGCAGCGGGTGCTCGGCCGTCCGAAGCCCGAACCCCGTGACGTCGCCGGTCATGCCCGGCATGTACTCCGGCCAGAAGCGCTGCCTCTGGAAGGCGTACGTGGGCAGGTCGATGCGGGCGGCTCCGGTACCGGCGTAGTACGTCGTCCAGTCGACAGGTACGCCGTGTACGTGGAGTTCGGCGAGGGCCGTGACGACCGCGTCCGCCTCAGGGCGGTCCTTGCGGAGCGCCGGGACGAAGACGGTGTCCGCGTCAGCGGTGGTGGTGTCCTGG
>NZ_JBLMKT010000160.1:0-293 GCF_047779955.1 Streptomyces lothianensis
CATACCGGCCCGCTGCGAACCCTGACCCGAGAACAGGAACGCCGAACGACCCGCCTTCCTGGCCACCGACCCCGACACCACGCCCGAGGCGATCGCCTCCAAGCCACGGACAAGGTCCTCCCGATCACCGCCCACCACGGATGCCCGCTGCTCGAAGTGCACTCGCGAGAGGGCCAGGGAGTAACCCAGATCCAGCAGCGACGCCTCATGCGGCGCCTCATCCATCAGCGCCAGAAGACGCTCCGCCTGACCCGCCAGGGCCTGCGGCGACTTCGCCGACAGCACCCACGGCA
>NZ_JBLMKT010000161.1:0-291 GCF_047779955.1 Streptomyces lothianensis
CGGCCGCGACCGAGATACGGCCGTCCCAGGCCGTGATCAGCTCACGGACCGCATCCGCCGCCTGGGCGATGGAGACCATGCCGCCGCGGCCCGCGAGGGCAATGATCGCGCGGGACCGCAGGGCCACGACCTTCGCCGCATCCTCCAGCGACAGGACACCCGCCACCACGGCAGCGGCGATCTCACCCTGGGAGTGCCCGATCACAGCGGATGGTTCGACACCGTGGGAGCGCCATACCTCGGCCAGGGACACCATCACGGCCCACAGCACCGGCTGGACCACATCCACCC
>NZ_JBLMKT010000067.1:0-138276 GCF_047779955.1 Streptomyces lothianensis
CCGGGCGCGGGTAACGCGTACGTACCGACGCAGCTGGTGTCCTCGCTCGGCCCCGACGGGCCGGAGCCGCCCGCCCCGCCCGCCCCGCCCGCGGGCGGCAGTCAGGGCGGTGGCGTGCACCACGCGGCGACGATGCTGGCCGCGCCGGACCCGAGCGGTCCGGCCGCACCCCAGCCCCCGGGCCCGCCCGGTGCCCCCGGCACCCCGGGCGCCGGTGCACCCCAGCCGCCCGGCCCGCCTGGTGCGCCGCAGCCGCCCGGTCCGCCCGGCGCCCCGGGCACTCCGCCCGGCGGTGTGCACCACGCGGCCACGATGTTCGCCGACCCGAGCGGCCCCGGCGCACCGCAGCCGCCCGGCCCGCCCGGCGCCCCGGGTGCTCCCGGCGCGCCCCAGCCCCCCGGTCCGCCGGGTGCCCCCGGCGTTCCCGGCGCTCCGGGCACCCCGCCCGCCGGCGGGGCCCACCAGGCCGCGACGATGCTGGCCCCGGGCGCGGGCGGCCCGAGCACGCCCGCGCCGCCCGGCCCTCCCGGTGCGCCCCCGGGTGCGCCGCAGCCGCCGGCCGGCGGTGCGCAGCTCTCGTACGGCTATCCGCAGCCGCCCGCCGGGCAGCCGGTTGTCGGCCCCGGCTACCAGGTCGTGCTCAGCTACCGCGCGCCCGACGGCAGCCAGCAGCAGCTGATCCGCCGCTCGGCGCCCGGTACTCCGCACCCGGAGTGGCAGATCTTCCACGAGCTGCGCGGCATGAACGTGCCCGCGGACCAGGTCCTGGAGATCCACACCGAGCTGGAGTCCTGCGATCTGCCGGGTGCCTACTGCGCTCGCATGATCAAGGAGCAGTGGCCGCAGGCGCGGATCACCACGGTCGCCCCGTACGGCACCGACCACGCCTCGCGCCAGCAGGGCATGCAGCAGCTCCTTTCGCACCAGGGCGAGCTGCACCAGGTCGCCGACGGTCCGGCGCGTCCGGCGCCGGTCCGGGTGCCGCTGCAGCCGGTGCAGCCCGCGCCGCCGGTCGGTCCGGAGGCGGTGGCGCAGGAGCTGGCCGGGGCGTTCGGGCCGCAGGGTGTGTTCCGCTTCGACCAGCGTGCGGTCTCCCGGCAGGGGGTGCCTGAGGTCGTCGCGCAGACGCTCATGTGGGCCGGTCTGCCGGTGGACTTCAACCCGTTCTTCTGGGCGCAGGCCCAGCCGGGCCGCCCGGTGCCGACGCTCGCCGAGCTGGCGCAGGAGCGGGGGGTGCAGCCGGCTTCCGACGCGGGCTCGTACCTCGTCATGGGCAGCGACTTCGGGCGCGCGATCTGTGTCCAGTACGGCACGGCGCACATCGTCGCGGTGCCCGTCGAGGCGGGTCCGGGCGGAGCGCCCGTACCGCCGCAGTTCGTGAACTCCTCGCTGCCGGAGTTCGTCCGCTGCCTGGCCATGCTGGGCCGCATGTGGCGGCTTCGCTTCGGCCTCAACCAGGAGCAGGCGGGCCGCTGGACGGTCGACTTCCAGTCCCAGCTCGCGGCCCTCGACCCGGCGGCGCTGTCGTCGCCGGAGACCTGGTGGTCGGTGCTGCTCGAGCAGATGTGGGACGGGTTGCTCTGACCCGTTCCCCGGGAGGGGCCGCTCCTCTCGTACGACGCTGATCGGCGCCGTACGAGAGGAGCGGCCCCTTTCGCATGCCTCGGCCTGACTCCGTACCCGCACCCGGATTTCGGAAGGGTGTGCGGAGTGTCGCATTATGGGGTGTTCGGGGCGGTCCGTCAGGATGTGCGCCGGGTCCGTTGGCGGCATGTGAGGGGTAGCAGGATGAGCGGCTCGGAATTCAGCACCGTACGCGGGCGGGGCTACCGTCCCGAGCAGGTCGACGGCGCCGTGCGGCGGCTCTCGCGCGACCGGGACGAGGCCTGGGAGCGGGCCGCGCGGCTGACCGTGCTCGCCAAGGACATGGAGGCCGAGGCCGTACGCCTGCGCGAGAAGGTGGCGGGGCTCAAGCCGCAGACGTACGAGGTGCTCGGCGAGCGGGCGCTGCTGATCCTCGCGACCGCCGAGGAGGAGTGCGCCGCCCTGCGCGAGGACGCGCGGCATCAGGCGCAGCGCCTCGCCGACGAGGCCGACGCCCATGAACGCGAGGTGCGGGAGGCCGCCCGTACCGCCGCCGACGAGGTGCGCGGCGCCGCCGAGGAACGGGCGGGCCGGGTGATGGGTGCCGCGCGGGCCGCCGCCGACGAGGAGCGGGTCTCCGCACGCCGCTACGTAAAGGAGCAGCGCGGTGCGTCGCTGGGCGTGCTGCGGGACATGCGGGTGCGTACGGAGGCGATGCTCACCGATCTCGGCAAGGAGCAGGCCGAGGCGTGGGAGGCCGCGGAGGAGGCGTCCGCCGCGCAGGCCGAGGCGCTTCAGGCGCGGCATGCGGAGCTGACGGCGCAGGCCGAGGCGGGACTTGCGGCGGCCCGGCGGGAGCTCGCCGAGGCCGAGGAGGCCGCGCGGCGCGGCGCGGAGGAGGCCGCGGCGAGCGCCGAGGAGGTGCTTGCCGGGGCGCGGGTGCGGGCCGAGCGGATCGAGCGCGAGTCGGAGCGGCTGCGGCGGGAGCACGCGGACCGGGCCGAGGGGCTGCGGGCGCACATGGAGCATGTCCGCTCCAGCCTCACGTCGTTGGGTGTGGCGGGGCGGGAGCCGGACGGGCCGGGGTCGGGGACTGTGCCGGGGCCGGCGTCCGGGGCGGATTCCTGAGAAATCTTCGTTAATCAAGTTTGACTAGTCGCGTCGGGCGGTATAGCTTCTCTTGCGTGACCCGCTAGACAAACTTGACTAGCGGCTCTGCGGCTGAAGCCGCACCCGAAGCCGCACCCGAAGTCGAAACCGAGGGAGACTGCATGACCTACCTGCCCGACACCGGATACACCCCCACCACCGAAGACCGCGAAAGCCTCGACGCCTGGTTCGCCCGGTACGACGAGGCGAGCGGCAAGCGGGACATCGAGCGCATGGCGGACATGGCGGTCTTCCCGCTGAACCTCGTCAGTGACGACTCGGCGGGCGACGGCCGGTCGGCGCAGTGGAGCCGCGAGCAGTTCGTCGCGACCATGACCCAGGTGATGGGTGACGGGAGCCAGGACATCACCTTCGAGTCCACCCGGACTCCGGTGTTCCTGTCCTCCTCGATGGCCGTGGTCTTCACGGACTCGGCCATGACCATGGACGGTCACACCCAGCAGCTGCGGTACGCCGACATCCTGCTCAGGCGGAACGGCGAGTGGGCGTTCCAGACCATGATCCAGGGCGGCTGGGGCGACAACCTCTAGGAGGCGACAACCTCTAGGAGGCGACAACCTCCAGGAGACGCGGGAGGCCGACGGGCGGGGGCATCACGTGCGGGTGCCCTCGCCCTGGACTCCCAGCTCTCCCGGCTCGTCCTGCGCCGGCGACTCCTCCTGGCGCAGCACCGGGAAGCGGCGCGGTGCCAGGAAGAGCAGCACCAGGAGGGTGAGGACCGCCGCGGCGGCGGCGCCGACGTGGACCCATTCCACGGCGGCGTCGACCGCGCGGCGGACCGTCTCATCGCCGGGCGTACGGGCCACCGTGTCCAGATCGGTGTCCGCGCCCAGGCGTCCGGCGATCACCCCGTTGGCCACCGCGCCGAAGGCCGCCGCGCCGAGGGTCTGCCCGATCTGACGGCAGAACAGGACCGATGCGGTGGTCGTGCCGCGCTCGGCCCAGCCGACCGTCGACTGCACGCCCACCATCAGCGGCAGCTGGACCTGGCCGAGTGCCGCGCCGAGCAGCAGCATGAGCAACGCGGGCTGCCAGGGCGAGCCCGGGTACGGCAGCAGTGGGAAGGAGCCCAGGACGAGGGCTGCGCCCGTGATGCCGATCAGGGCGGTGTTGCGGAAACCGATCCGCGTATAGAGGTGCTGGCTCAGCGCCGCCGAGAGCGGCCAGCTCAGGATCATCGCCGAGAGCACGAAGCCTGCCTCGGTGGGGGAGAGCGAGAGCACCGACTGGGCGTACGTGGGCATGAAGACGGTCGGCGCGACCATCACCAGGCCCAACGCTCCCAGGCCCAGGTTGACCGCGGCGATGGTGCGGCGCCGCCACACCCAGCCCGGGATGATCGGCTCGGCGGCGCGGCGTTCCACGAGCACGGTCGCCGCGAGCAGCGCGGCCGCCGTCGCGAACAGCGCGAGCGAGGGTGCGGACAGCCAGGGCCAGGCCACCCCGCCCTGCACGAGCGCGGTGAGCAGCACACCGCCGGAGGCGAAGACGGCGAGCGCGCCCGGCCAGTCGATCCGGCGGCGCGGCCCCTTCTCGCGTACGGGCTCTTGCAGATGGCGGGCGACGAGCCACACGGCGACCACGCCCACCGGCAGGTTCACCAGGAAGATCCAGCGCCAGTGCGCGTACGCCACGAGCAGGCCGCCGATCGCCGGGCCCGCGATCGAGGACAGGGCCCAGACCGCGGACAACCTGGCCTGGATTTTGGGGCGTTGCGCGAGCGGGTACAGGTCGGCGGCGAGGGTCTGGACGGTGCCCTGGATGGCGCCGCCTCCCAGGCCCTGCAGGATGCGGAAGGCGATCAGGGCGGCCATGTTCCAGGCCGTGGCGCACAGCAGTGAGCCGGCCAGGAAGAGGCTCATGCCGGTGAGCAGGACGGGCTTGCGGCCGAAGGTGTCGGAGAGTTTGCCGTAGACGGGCAGGGTGACGGTGACCGCGAGCAGATAGCCGGAGAACAGCCAGGAGAAGACGGAGAAGCCGCCGAGGTCGGCGACGATCTGCGGGACGGCCGTCGCGATGATCGTGGCCTCCAGGGAGGCCAGCGTCATGGCCAGCATCAGGGCGGCGACCACGGTGGTGCGCCGCCGCGGGGCGGCTGTGCCGCCCGTGACGCTGTCTCCGGTGCCGCCCACGAAGATCCTTTCCCCGTGCATCTATTTCTGTCGGGGGACACCCTCTCATCTGCTCCTTGCACTGGGGAGGGTGGAGGCCGGGCGCGACGAAGGGTGGACCGGCCCTGAGCCGCTCTCCACCGGGAGGTGGAGAGCCCCTAGGGGTGGGTCCGCACTACGGCTCGGGGTGGCTTCGTCCTCGTGAAGGACGAGCCGCGCCGCCCGCGCTTCTAGCCTGTTCACAGGCCGGTGCTGAGGGGGACTTCAAGGCCGGGGTGGGGTTTGCCCCAGGTCGAAGACTGCGCTGTACCTCATCGTGGACGACCCCTCCTCCCAGCAGACTTGAGCCACTGAATTCCGCCAACCGCTGCTCTTACCAAGGAGACTTCACGTGACTACGGCTGTGACCACCCCGGGGACCGGGGTGACTGGAGGGCGTACGGCTGTGGCCGCCCGGGCGCGGCAGGTCGTGAAGGCGTACGGCAGCGGGGAGACCCGGGTCGTCGCCCTCGACCATGTCGATGTGGACATCGCCCGCGGGCAGTTCACCGCGATCATGGGGCCCTCGGGCTCCGGCAAGTCGACGCTGATGCACTGCCTCGCCGGCCTCGACACGGTGACCGCCGGGCAGATCTTCCTCGACGAAACCGAGATAACCGGCCTGAAGGACAAGAAACTCACCCGGCTGCGCCGCGACCGGATCGGCTTCATCTTCCAGGCGTTCAACCTGCTGCCGACGCTGAACGCGATCGAGAACATCACGCTGCCCATGGACATCGCGGGCCGCAAGCCCGACAAGGAGTGGCTGCAGCGCGTCGTGGAGACGGTGGGCCTGGCCGAGCGGCTGCGGCACCGGCCGGGCCAGCTCTCCGGCGGCCAGCAGCAGCGCGTGGCGGTCGCCCGCGCCCTGGCCGCACGGCCGGAGATCATCTTCGGCGACGAGCCGACCGGAAACCTCGACTCGCGGGCGGGCGCCGAGGTGCTCGGCTTCCTGCGCCGCTCGGTGACGGAACTGGGGCAGACCATCGTGATGGTCACCCATGACCCGGTCGCCGCCTCGTACGCGGACCGGGTGCTGTATCTCGCGGACGGCCGGATCGTCGACGAGATGAGCCGCCCCACCGCCGAGCAGGTCCTCGACCGGATGAAGGACTTCGACGCCCGGGGGCGTACGTCGTGACCGTACTCAAGACCTCGATGCGCAACTTCTTCGCGCACAAGGGCCGGATGGCGCTCTCCGCGATCGCGGTCCTGCTCTCCGTCGCCTTCGTCTGCGGCACGCTCGTGTTCACCGACACCATGAACACGACCTTCGACAAGCTCTTCGCGGCCACCTCGCCCGATGTCTCCGTCAGCCCCAAGTCCGCGCGCGCCGACGACGAGGCCCCGCAGTCCGGGAAGCCCGAGGCCCTCCCGGCCTCCGTGCTCGACCGGGTCAAGCGGGCCGAAGGCGTCGAGTCCGCCGAGGGCATGGTCAGTTCGATGGACGTGACCGTGGTCGACGCCGAGAACGAGAACCTGGGCCCCACCAGCGGAGCCCCGACCATCGTCGCCAACTGGACCGAGACCGACGCCCGCACCATGAAGATCACCGAGGGCCACTCGCCCCGTGGTCCCACCGAGGTGATGGTCGACGCCGACACCGCCGACAAGCACGGCCTGAAGCTCGGCGACGAACTGCGCACCATCAGCGTCAGCGGCGACTTCACCGCGAAGATCAGCGGCATCGCCTCCTTCGAGGTCACCAACCCCGGCGCCGCCGTCTTCTACCTCGACACCCCCACCGCACAGCGGCAGCTCCTCGGCGGGACCGACGCGTTCAGCCAGATCGCCGTCGCCGCCGAATCCGGCGTCAGTCACACCCAGCTGAAGAAGAACGTCGCCGACGAGCTCGGCGCCGGCACCTACAAGCTGCAGACGCAGACGGAGACCGCCGACGAGAACCGCGAGGACGTCGGCGAGTTCATGGACATCATCAAGTACGCCATGCTCGGCTTCGCCGGGATCGCCTTCCTCGTCGGCATCTTCCTGATCATCAACACCTTCTCGATGCTGGTCGCCCAGCGCACCCGCGAGATCGGCCTGATGCGCGCCATCGGCTCCTCGCAGGGCCAGGTCAACCGCTCCGTGCTCGTCGAGGCCACCCTGCTCGGCGTGATCGGCTCCGTCCTCGGCGTCGGCGCGGGCCTCGGCCTCGCGATCGGCCTGATGCAGCTCATGTCCTCCATGGGCATGAACCTCTCCACCGACGATCTGACGGTGAAGTGGACGACCCCGGCGGTCGGCCTGTTCCTCGGCATCGTCGTCACCGTCCTCGCCGCCTACCTGCCCGCCCGCCGGGCCGGCAAGGTCTCCCCGATGGCCGCACTGCGCGATGCCGGAACCCCCGCGGACGGCAAGGCCGGACTCGTCCGTGCCCTCATCGGCCTCGCCCTGACCGGCACGGGCGTCCTCGCCCTCGTCATGGCCGCCACCGCCGACTCGGCCGGCGAGGGTTCGAAGTGGCTCGGCGGCGGTGTGGTTCTCAGCCTCATCGGCTTCGTGATCATCGGTCCGGTGCTCGCCGGTGTGGTCGTCCGGGTCATCAGCGCCCTCGTGCTGCGGCTCTTCGGCCCCGTCGGACGGATGGCCGAGCGCAACGCACTGCGCAACCCGCGCCGCACCGGGGCCACCGGAGCTGCCCTGATGATCGGCCTCGCACTGGTCGCCTGCCTGTCCGTGGTCGGCTCCTCGATGGTGGCCTCCGCCACCGACGAGCTCGACAGGTCGGTCGGCGCCGACTTCATCATCCAGGGCCGCCAGCGCATCGTGCCGCAGGCCGAGCAGGCCATCGGCAACAGCCCGGACCTGGAGCACGTCACCCGCTACAAGCTCGCCGAAGCCACCCTCACGGCACCCAACGGCAAGGTGGAGAAGAACACCCAGGTCACCGCGGCCGACCCCAGCTACGTGAGCGACCTGCGCCGCGAGACCACGGCCGGTGCGATCGAGGACGCGTACGCCACGGACTCCATGTCGGTCGGCACCGAGTACGCGAAGGACAACGGGATCAAGCTCGGCGACACCCTCACCGTCGCCTTCAAGGGCGGCGAGACGGCGAAGCTCGAGGTCGGCGCGATCACCGACGACGATGTGACCATCGACCAGGGTGCGCGCTACCTGTCCATCGCGACGCTGGAGAAGTACCTGCCGGCCGATGCGATACCGCCGAACACGATCATGTTCGCCAAGGCGGAGGACGGGAAGGCGGAGGCCGCGTACGCGGCACTCAAGGACACGCTGAAGGAGTACCCGCAGTACCAGGTCCGCGACCAGACCGACTTCAAGGAGGAACTGAAGGACCAGGTCGGCCAGCTGCTCAACATGGTCTACGGGCTGCTCGCCCTCGCGATCATCGTCGCGGTACTCGGCGTCGTGAACACCCTGGCCCTGTCGGTGGTGGAGCGCACCCGGGAGATCGGCCTGATGCGGGCGATCGGCATGTCCCGCCGCCAGCTGCGCCGCATGATCCGCCTCGAATCCGTGGTGATCGCCCTCTTCGGCGCCCTGCTTGGCCTCGGCCTGGGCATGGGCTGGGGCGCGACGGCCCAGCGGCTGCTCGCCCTGGAAGGCCTGGAGGTCCTCCAGATCCCCTGGTCCACGATCATCACGGTCTTCATCGGCTCGGCCTTCGTGGGCCTGCTCGCGGCGCTCATCCCGGCGTTCCGCGCCGGGAGGATGAACGTGCTGAACGCGATCGCGACGGACTAGGAGAACCCGCCCCGCAGGGGGGGGCAAGGGGCTCCGCCCCTTGCCCCCTGCTCCACTGCCCGCTCAGCCCACCCGCCGCAGCACCACGAACCCACCCGCCGAACCCAGCTCCGAGAAGCGCTCCCCGGGGTGGAGGCGGGCGGCGTGGGCCTCGGGGTCCTCGTAGCGGCCGGAGCGGTTGTCGAGTGCCACGTAGTCCGGCACGACCCCCTGGGAGTTGCCGATCCACAGCACCCGGCACCGCCCGGCCAGCCGGCTGATCGGCCCGATGTTCGCCTCGACCGTGGCCCCGTCGGGGATCCGGTCGAGGAGCGCGTCGGCCGCACGCGCGGACGCGGGCAGCCGGTACACCGCGGGCTCCGTGAGCGTCCCCAGCGGCAGCGAGACGCTGAGCGCCACCGCCGCGCCCGCCGCGGCCAGCGGTACCTGCCGGGCGTAGGCCCGCAGCCGGGACCGTGCACCCCGCTCCCGGGCCCGGGCGAGCCCGTCGACGGCGGCGAGCAGGACGATCGGCATGAGGACGGCGCTGTAGTGCCAGTCGATGCCCCAGTAGGAATCGTCCGAGGAGACGAAACGCCAGCCCAGCGTGGGCAGCGCGGCCAGCACGATGGGGGAGCGCAGCGCGAACAGGCCGGTCGGCAGCAGCAGCCAGGCCAGCGTCCGCAGCTTGACGTCGACGCCGGCGAAGGGGTTCGGTACACCGCTCTCCACGCGGTTCCAGTACTCGTAGGCGCCCGCGGTGTTGAAGGCCGGAACGATCCATACGAACGTGAGCAGCGCGGCGATCACCCCGAAGGCGGCCACCCCGTAGGCATACGCGACCGCCCGCCGTGACCGAGCCACCGAACCCTCGCCACCGGCCCGCGCGCCACCGGACTCCCCGGCACCGGACTCCCCGGCACCGGACTCCCCGGCACCAGGCGTCACGTCACCGGCATCCTCGCCACCGGCCCGGGCCCGCGCCGCCTGCCGCGCCCGCCAGGCGACGATCAGGGCGATCGCCGTCAGCGTCAGACCCATGTCCTCCTTGACCAGGACCAGCGGCAGCGCCCACCCCAGCGCCGCCCGCCACCGCCGGGCGAGCAGCGCCTCCAGCGAGAAGGCGATCAGCGGCACCGCGAAGGCGATCTCGTGGAAGTCGAAGTCGACGGCTTTCTGCAGCCCCCAGGACAGCCCGTACGCGAGCCCCAGGCACAGCCCCCCAGCGCGCCCGAGCAGCCGGCCCGCGGCCCGTGTCACCGGCACCACGGACAGGGCGAACAGCGCGGCCTGCGCCACGAGCAGCGTCACCGGCCCCGGGAACAGCCGGTACAAGGGGGCGAGCAGCGCGGTCACGGGACTGAAGTGATCACCGAGTATGTGCGCGCCCGGACCCTTCAGATCGGCGATCGGCGCCTGCAGATGCGCGTAGCCGCGGATGGCCTGTTCGAAGATCCCCAGATCCCAGGACTTCGTCCCGAACTTCGCCCAGCGCAGCACGGACACGGTGGTGTAGGCGAGGAAGAAGCCCACGGCGAGCCCCCAGGGGGCCAGGCCGCGGGCCCGGTGCGCCGCCCGCCGGAACGGCGCCGACACACGTCGGCGGCCGGAGGGCGGCACACCACCGCTCCCGGTGTCCGTGGCGTCCGTGGCGTCCCTGACGGACGTGTCGACGGCGGCGGCGCACATGCGGGTCCTCCGGTTCGCGCTCCGAGGGCGGCCGCCCTCGTCCCGCATATTCGAACACGCCCACCTGGCAGGACACCCCGCCCACCGCCCCGTAACCCGGAAGCACGCCCCACCCCGCAGGCGTACCCTGGACGCGTCCCCGGCCGCCGCTCACCTGCGAAGCCGGGTGTTCGCGTTGCCCAGGTACCGACCCACCCGGACGGGAATCCCTTCATGAGCCTGCACGGTCTGCTCGACGCCGTAGCCGAAGACACCGCCCTCGTGGAAGCCGTACAGGCCGCGCGGGACGCCAACCGGATGCACGTCGACCTGGTCGGCCCGCCCGCCGCCCGCCCCTTCGCGATCGCCGCGCTCGCCCGCGAGACGGGCCGTACGGTCCTCGCCGTGACCGCCACCGGCCGCGAGGCCGAGGACCTGGCCGCCGCGCTGCGCTCCCTCCTCCCCGAGGCGGGCATCGCCGAGTACCCGTCCTGGGAGACCCTGCCGCACGAGCGCCTCAGCCCGCGCAGCGACACCGTCGGCCGCCGCCTCGCCGTGCTCCGCCGGCTCACCCACCCCAGCACCGACGACCCGGAGACCGGGCCGGTCAGCGTGCTCGTCGCCCCGATCCGTTCCGTACTGCAGCCGCAGGTCAAGGGCCTGGGCGAGCTGGAGCCCGTCAGCCTCAGGCAGGGCCAGAGCGCCGATCTGAACGAGACCGTCGAGGCCCTCGCGGCCGCCGCCTACGCCCGCGTCGAGCTGGTCGAGAAGCGCGGCGAGTTCGCCGTGCGCGGCGGCATCCTCGATGTCTTCCCGCCCACCGAGGAGCATCCGCTCCGTATCGAGTTCTGGGGCGACGACGTCGAGGAGATCCGGTACTTCAAGGTCGCCGACCAGCGTTCCCTGGAGATCGCCGAGCACGGCCTGTGGGCCCCGCCCTGCCGTGAGCTGCTGCTCACCGAGGACGTACGGCAGCGGGCCGCCGCGCTGGCCGAGCAGCACCCGGAGCTCGGCGAACTGCTCGGCAAGATCGCCGAGGGCATCGCGGTCGAGGGCATGGAGTCCCTGGCGCCCGTGCTCGTCGACGACATGGAACTGCTCGTCGACGTCCTGCCGGAGCAGAGCATGGCGGTCGTCTGCGATCCGGAGCGCGTCCGCACCCGCGCCAGTGACCTGGTGGCCACCAGCCAGGAGTTCCTGCAGGCGAGCTGGGCCGCCACGGCGGGCGGCGGCGAGGCCCCGATCGACGTGGGCGCGGCCTCCCTGTGGGGCATCGCGGACGTACGGGACCGGGCCCGTGAGCTGGACATGATGTGGTGGTCCCTCTCCCCGTTCGCCGCCGACGAGGCGATCGAGGACGGCGACACCCTCAAGCTCGGCATGCACGCCCCCGAGACCTACCGCGGCGACACGGCCCGCGCCCTCGCGGACGCCAAGCAGTGGAACGCCGACGGCTGGCGCACGGTCTTCGTCACCGAGGCCCACGGCCCCGCCACCCGCACCGCCGAGGTGCTCGCGGGCGAGGGCATCGCGGCCCGCCTCGACAAGGACCTCGCCGACCTGCAGCCGTCGCTCGTGCATGTGGCCTGCGGTTCCATCGACTACGGCTTCGTCGACCCGCGCCTGAAGCTCGCGGTCCTCACCGAGACGGACCTGACCGGCCAGAAGGCCGCCGGCAAGGACGGCGCCCGGATGCCGGCCCGCCGCCGCAAGTCCATCGACCCGCTGACCCTGGAGCCGGGCGACTACATCGTCCACGAGCAGCACGGCGTCGGCCGCTACATCGAGATGGTGCAGCGCACCGTCCAGGGCGCCACCCGCGAATACCTCGTCGTCGAATACGCGCCCGCCAAGCGCGGCCAGCCCGGCGACCGGCTCTACATCCCCACCGACCAGCTGGAGCAGATCACCAAGTACGTCGGCGGCGAGGCCCCGAGCCTGCACCGGCTCGGCGGCGCGGACTGGACGAAGACGAAGGCGCGCGCCAAGAAGGCCGTCAAGGAGATCGCCGCCGACCTCATCAAGCTCTACAGCGCCCGCATGGCCGCCCCCGGCCACACCTTCGGCCCGGACACCCCCTGGCAGCGCGAGCTGGAGGACGCCTTCCCGTACGCGGAGACGCCGGACCAGCTGACGACCATCGCCGAGGTCAAGGAGGACATGCAGAAGTCGGTCCCGATGGACCGCCTGATCTGCGGCGACGTCGGCTACGGCAAGACGGAGATCGCCGTACGGGCCGCCTTCAAGGCCGTCCAGGACGGCAAGCAGGTCGCCGTCCTCGTGCCCACGACGCTGCTCGTGCAGCAGCACTTCGGCACGTTCTCCGAGCGCTACTCGCAGTTCCCGGTCAGTGTGAAGGCGCTCAGCCGCTTCCAGACCGACACCGAGTCCAAGGCCACCCTCGAAGGGCTGCGCGAGGGTTCGGTGGACGTCGTCATCGGCACCCACCGCCTCTTCTCCTCGGAGACCAAGTTCAAGGACCTGGGCCTGGTCATCGTCGACGAGGAGCAGCGCTTCGGTGTCGAGCACAAGGAGCAGCTGAAGAAGCTCCGCGCCAACGTCGACGTGCTCACCATGTCCGCGACGCCCATCCCCCGTACGCTCGAAATGGCGGTCACCGGCATCCGCGAGATGTCCACGATCACCACCCCGCCCGAGGAGCGCCACCCGGTCCTGACCTTCGTCGGACCGTACGAGGAGAAGCAGATCGGCGCCGCGATCCGGCGTGAACTCCTGCGCGAGGGCCAGGTCTTCTACATCCACAACCGCGTCGAGTCCATCGACCGCGCGGCCGCCCGGCTGCGCGACATCGTGCCGGAGGCGCGGATCGCCACCGCGCACGGGCAGATGTCGGAGGCCGCACTCGAACAGGTCGTGGTCGACTTCTGGGAGAAGAAGTTCGACGTCCTCGTCTCCACCACGATCGTCGAATCCGGCATCGACATCTCCAACGCCAACACCCTGATCGTCGAGCGTGGCGACAACTTCGGCCTCTCCCAGCTGCACCAGCTGCGCGGCCGCGTCGGCCGCGGACGCGAGCGCGGTTACGCCTACTTCCTGTACCCGCCGGAGAAGCCGCTCACCGAGACCGCCCACGAACGCCTCGCCACCATCGCCCAGCACACCGAGATGGGCGCGGGCATGTACGTGGCGATGAAGGACCTGGAGATCCGCGGCGCGGGCAATCTGCTCGGCGGCGAACAGTCCGGCCATATCGCGGGCGTCGGCTTCGACCTCTACGTACGCATGGTCGGCGAGGCCGTCGCCGACTACCGCCGCCAGCTGGAGACCGGCGAGATCGAGGAGGAGGCCCCCCTCGAAGTCAAGATCGAGCTGCCCGTCGACGCCCACGTCCCGCACGACTACGCACCCGGCGAGCGGCTCCGCCTCCAGGCCTACCGCTCCATCGCCACCGCCAACTCGGAGGAGGACATCAAGGCGGTACGGGAGGAACTCACCGACCGCTACGGCAAGCTGCCCGAGCCGGTCGAGAACCTCCTCCTGGTCGCGGGCCTGCGGATGCTGGCCCGCGCCTGCGGCGTCGGCGAGATCGTCCTGCAGGGCAACAACATCCGCTTCGGGCCCGTGGAGCTTCGCGAATCCCAGGAACTCCGCCTGAGGCGCCTCTACCCCGGTACCGTCCTCAAGCCGGCCACCCACCAGCTCCTGGTCCCCCGCCCGAAAACGGCGAAGGTCGGCGGAAAGCCGCTGCTCGGCCGCGAGCTGCTGGCCTGGACCGGTGAGTTCCTCACGACGGTTCTGGGGTCCTGACGACGATTCCGGGACGCCGAGCCCGAAGTTCATACGCCGTGTTACCTTTGTCGCATGGCGAAGACTCGGGTGACGTTCACCATCGACCCCGCCGATGCCGAGCGGCTGCGCCGGGCTGCCGAGCGGGCACAGGTGACCGTGTCGGCGTACATCGAGGCCAGGGTGCTGGGGGCGGTGGAACGGGACGAAGCCATAGAGCGCATGTTCCGTGACGCCGACGCGGCCACCCGGGCGGCGCACGCGGCCGCCGATGCCGCCATCTGGCCCGACCCCGAGCCGCTGTCGCCGGAGCGCAGGGCCGAACTGGACGGCGCGCTCGGCCGGTTCTTCGGCGGGGAGTCCCGCACGGCATGACGCCCCAGGTTGTCTACGACAGCGGTGCGCTGATCGCCGTCGAGCGCGGCAGTGCCGATATGCGCTACCTGCACGGAGTGTGGCGGGCGGCCGGTGTGCATCCGGTCGTCCCCGGTCCCGTGCTGACACAGGTGTGGCGGGGTGGGGCGCGTCAGTACCGGCTCGCGGAGTCCCTGAAGCAGTGCCGCGTTCATCTCGGCTACACCGTCGACGACTACCGTCGCGCCGGCTGGATGCTCGGGCAGGTCGAACTGTCCGCGAAGAAGCGGCCGGATGCGGTGGACGCCCTAGTCGTGGTCACGGCGGTTCTGTGTCACGCCGGACTCGTCGTCACGTCGGACCCCGACGACATCGCCGCCTATGCCGCGACGGTCGGCTGGAAAGGGGAGATCGTCGCCGTCTGACCGGATCCGGGACAGGTCCTGGGGAAGTCGGACGGGCCCGGGGGGGCATGGCGGCGGCGGGTGCGCGCGGAGCGCCGTCCGCGGTGGTGCTGGACCGCGGACGGCGCTGTTTTGCGGAGTGGTTCAGGGGTGTGCGGAGGGGGTCAGGGAGGAGACGGCGGGATCAGTCCTGCCGGCCGTCGAGCTTGTCGATCTGTTCCGTCGCGGCCTCCTGGGCCTTGTCGACATGCTCGGAGTACTTGCCGCCGGTCTTCTCGTCGACCTCGTCGCCGACCTTCTGTACGGCTTCTTTGGCCTTGTCCTCGGCCTGGCCGCCGAACTTTTCCTTCATCTCATTGATCTTGTCGCCGAGACCCATCCGTGGGCTCCCTTCGGGGGCGGTGGCGGGGGCGAGGGGAAGGCGGTCATATATGCCGCATATCGCCCCCTCGGCTTCGACGATACGCCCGCATCCGGGCGCATGCCCACCGATGGCACCGCCCCGCGGAGGCCCGCGGGTAGGGTCGGGCCCGGCTTCGAGGGGTACGCAGAGGGTGGAGGCAAGACATGGGAGGCACCGTGGGAGGGGCTGTCAGCAGCGGCCGGCGGGTAGGGCGGGTGCTGGGCGCGGGCCTCGCGCTGTCCCTGGCTCTGCCGCTCGCGGGATGTACGGACCTCGACGCGGACGGCACGTCCCCGGACGCCGGGCCCACCGCGACCGGAGCCGAGCCCGCCGGGGGCGACGGCCGGGCGGTGAGCCCGCTGGACAATCCCGAAGGGATCGAACCGGGGCTCGCTCCGCTGCGTACGGAAGAGGACCGGGAGCGGGCCCGAGGTCTCGTCGAGGCCCTGGAGACGAAGGGCCGCGGCCCGAAGACGGGCTACGACAGGGACGAGTTCGGCTACGCGTGGATGGACACGGCGGACGGAGTGCCGCTGGCGAGGAACGGCTGTGACACCCGGAACGACCTGCTGAAACTCCACGGGCGCAATGTCGAGTTCCGGTCCGGTTCCGACTGCGTGGTCGTTTCGATGGACCTCCACGACCCGTACACCGGCAAGGACATCGCCTGGAAGAAGTCGAAGGCCGCCGAGGTGCAGATAGACCATGTGGTCCCGCTGTCCTACAGCTGGCAGTTGGGCGCCGCCCGTTGGCCGGAGGACAAGCGCAGGCGGCTGGCGAACGACCCGCTCAACCTGCTGCCGGTCGAGGGACGCGCCAACGCCGCCAAGGGCGATTCGGGCCCCGCCTCCTGGCTCCCGCCGAACAAGGCCGTCCGCTGCGCCTACGCCGTCCGCTTCGCCCAGGTCGCCGAGAAGTACGAACTGCCGGTCACGGCCGCGGACAAGGCGATGATGCTCAACCAGTGCGCCTCCTGAGCCGGGCGGCGAAAACCCTGTTGGCGCAGCTCAGGACCCCGGCTACGGTGCCCGCATGAGCGACATCACGGTCTCCACCCTCGCCGAACGCCCCCACCTGAAGGGGGCCATGGACTCCATGCCGGAGACCTGGCACGAGTTCGTGCGCAACGACCTCATCGGCTGGAGCCACTACCCGCGGATCGCCGACGAGCTGCCCGAGTACACCTTCGTCGCCACCGACGCGGACGGCACCGTGGTGGCGAAGGCCATGAGCGTGCCCTTCGCGCTCGGCATCCCGGCGCGTGGTGAACTGCCCGCCGGCGGCTGGGGCAGGGTGCTGCAGTGGGCGTTCTCCGACCTCAAGTACGGTCGTACGCCCGACACCGTGAGCGCCATCGAGATCAGCGTGGCCGACGGGCAGCAGGGCAGGGGCCTGTCGTACACGATGCTCGGGGCGATGCGGGACAACGCCCGCGCCCGCGGCTTTGCCGAGGTGGTCGCGCCGGTGCGGCCCAATGCCAAGCACCTGGAGCCGCGTACCCCGATCGATGAGTACGCCTTCCGCGTGCGCGAGGAGGACGGCCTGCCCGCCGACCCCTGGCTGCGGGTGCACGTACGGGCCGGCGGGGTGATCGCCCGGGTCGCGCCGACGTCGATGTGCGTCACCGGCACGCTGGACCAGTGGCGCGCGTGGACGGGCGAGCCCTTCGACGAGGCCGGCGAGATCGAAGTCCCCGGCGCCCTCGTGCCCGTGCACTGCGTCCCGGAGCGGGACTACGCCGTGTACGTCGAGCCCAACGTGTGGGTGCGGCACGCGCTCTGAGCCCCGCGTACGCGTGCTGACGGGTGGGGCGGCCTCCATGCGAAGGCCGCCCCACCCGTCGTGGGTCCGGCTACAGGGCGTCCAGGTCCAGCACGTCCCCCGTCGGAGCCTTGGCGTCCACCGGCTTGTCGTAGTCGGTGAAGACCAGGTTCTCGCCGTCCTCCGCCCCGTCGTCGGTGACCCGGAGGATGTACGGCTTGCCCTCGGTAGCCACGTACATCGAGTAGGTGTCCTTGCCGTTCTTCTCGGTCAGCGTGATGGCCTCCTGACCGTCGACCGTGGTGCGCTCGCCCTTGCCGACCGACGAGGTCCCGCCCGTGAACTCGGCGAGCAGCTGGTCGAGATCGCAGAAGGCCTCCAGGTCCTCCGCGCCGTCGCCGGTCGCGGAGGTCTTGAGCCAGCGGTCGCCCAGCATCTCGACGGCGGCGTCCACCTCCGCCTCGGACTCGTCCTTGGTCTGGGCCCGCAGGAACGCCTCGTCGTACTTCATGTAGACGGTCTTCCCGTCGTTGACGATCTCGGCCCGGCCCCCGCCGCCGACGGACATCGAGCCCGCGCAGGATCCGCCCCTATCCATCGCCATGTCGAGCGTGATCGCGCCCATCTCCTCGTCGGGCACGGTGCCCTTGATGCGCAGGGACTTCGCGTTGCCCGTGGCCTTCATGGCCTGCTCGGCTATCTCCGGTCCGGAGGCGTCCGCGAAAGGTTCGGGCTTCTTGCTCTGCGTGGTGCTCCTGCTGGTGTCCGCGCCCTTGTCGGACGGCTTGTCCGCGGCTTCGCTGCCGCAGGCCGTGAGCGCGAGGGCGGCGCTCAGGGCGAGACCGGCGGTGGTGAGGACGGTGCGGCGCATGGTGGTTCTCTCCAGGGGGTGTGGCGTGGCTGAGCGTGCGGGGGAGTGGGGAGTGGCTGAGCGTGCGGGGGAGTGGGGGGAGGGGTGAGGGGGTGGGGCGCGAGGAAGTGCGGGCGCCGGTGAGCGGCCCGCCGGGTTCCGGTGTCAGCCGGTCTTCTTCCAGTCCTTGCAGCCGCTGGTCTTGAAGTACGCGTCGTCTGCCGTCACGGTGACCACGCCCGTGCCGTTGACGTTGTCGTTGGCGGCGATCGAGTCGATGCCGTGCTCGGCGTCCTTCGCGCGCTCCCAGTAGCACAGGTCGTCCTCGTTGCCGGCGGACTTGTACGTGCCCGGTGCGATGTCGACGCCGACCTTGAACATGCCGCCGTCGCCGGCTATCTCCGTGGCCTTCGGCGCGCCCTTCGCGTTCTCGTCGACCGCCGTCCAGCCCTTGCAGCTCTCGGACTTGAACAGCTTGTCGCCGGACTTGATCGTCACGTACGAGGTGCCGGTCACGTTGTCGTTCGCGATGATCGCCTCGAGTTCGTCCGCGGAGTCGTTGAGGCGCTCCCAGTAGCACATGCCGTCGTCGTTCCCGGTCGTCCTGTAGGTGCCGGGCTTGACGTCGGAGCCGACCTCGAAGTCGCCGTCGCCCTTGATGGCGACCTCGGGCTTGTCCTCCTTCTTCTTGCCGTCGTCCTTCTTGCCGTCGCCGCCGTCCTTGCCCCCCGAACCACCGGTCGAGGTGGATGCGGTGTCCTTCGAACCGTCCGAGCCCTCCGCGTCGCAGGCCCCGAGCGCCCCGCCGATCGCGGCGACCGCGACGACCGCCCCGACGGCCCTGAGCATCCGGTGCCGCGTGGACGGGTTCCGCCTGCCCTGCGGCCGGCGGGCAGCGTGCTGCGGGTCGTACTGGCCGTTCATCTGCTGCTGAGACATCTGGAGCACCTTTCGAGCACAAAGACAGAAGAGAGGAGTGCAGAGCGATCCGTGAGCCCGTGAGCCCGTGAGCCCGTGAACTCAGTGGCCCGTGAACCGCTGGGTCAATAAGAACAGACCCTGTGAACCGAGTCAACACCGTTCACGGGTATTGGTCGATTCACGCCTGTGAGCGGTAGGCTGCGCCGCACACGCGTCTGCAGAAGGGGAGCCAGCCGGTGCCGGACAACGCCACAGAGGTCACCGCCGCCGGAATCGCCAGGCTCGCCGGGGTCGGCCGGGCCGCCGTGAGCAACTGGCGCCGCCGCCACGCCGACTTCCCCAAGCCCGTCGGCGGCACCGAGACCAGCCCCGCCTTCGCGCTCGCCGAGGTCGAGGACTGGCTGCGCCGCCAGGGCAAACTCGCCGAGGTCCCGCTGCGTGAACGCGTCTGGCAGCAGCTCGCCGGACACCCCGCGGGCGCCGCCACCGCCCTCCTGCACACCGGCTGCACCCTGCTGCTCGTCCACGAACGCCCCACCGACTGGCTCGAACTCGCCGCCGTATCCGACCGGCTCCTGGCCGAACGGCTCCCCGAGGCGTACGAGAAGGTGCTCAGCGAACGGCTCGGCCGCGCCCGCGCCGTTCACACCCCGACCGGCGAGGAACTCCGGCCCTCCCTGCCGCTCCTGCGCGCCGCCGCCGAACTCGCCGCCGAGCAGGGCACCCGGCAGACCTTCGAGTTCCTGCTCGCCCGCCACCTCGATGCCAACACCCGCCAGTACACGCCCACCCCGGCCGGACCCGCCGGCCTCATGGCCCGCCTCGCCGGACCCGCCCGCCGCATCCTCGACCCGGCCTGCGGCACCGGCGCCCTGCTGCACGCCGTACCGCCGCACCCCGAGCTCGAGCTGTACGGCCAGGACCGTGCCGCCGAACTCGCCGCCCTGGCCGCCCTGCGCCTGGCCCTCACCCGCACCACCCGGATCCGCACCCGCACCGGCGACACCCTGCGCGCCGACGCCTATCCGCAGCTCAGGGCCGACGCCGTGCTCTGCCACCCGCCGTTCAACGAACGCGGCTGGGGCCACGACGAACTCGCCTACGACCCGCGCTGGGAGTACGGCTTCCCGGCCCGCACCGAATCCGAGCTCGCCTGGGTCCAGCACGCCCTCGCCCGCCTCACCGACGGCGGCATCGCCGTCGTCCTGATGCCGCCCGCCGCCGCATCCCGCCGCTCGGGCCGCCGCATCCGCGCAGACCTGCTGCGCCGCGGCGCCCTGCGCGCCGTCATCGCCCTGCCCGCCGGCGCCGCCCCCCCGCACAACATCCCGCTGCACCTGTGGATCCTGCGCCGCCCGGGACCTGCCACCCGCCCGCCCGGCGAACTGCTCCTCATGGAGACCGCCGGCCTCGCCCCCCTGGGCCAGAGCGAACTCCCCTGGCCCTCCGTGCAGTCCGCGGTCGCCGAGACCTGGGAGGCCTACGAGCGGGAAGGCGCCGTCGAGGACCGGCCGGGCCTCGCCCGCACCGTCCCGCTGATCGAACTCCTCGACGACGACGTCGACCTCGCCCCCGCCCGTCACCTCCCGCCGCCCACGGCCGCGGGCGGCACCGAGCAGCTCACCTCCGTACGCGAACGCCTCGGCGACACCCTGCGGCTCACCGCGGACCTCACCCCGCCCGCCGCCGCACCGGCCGCCCCGGCCCGCCGCCCCCTCACCACCGTCGGTGAACTCGCCCGCGCCGGAGCGCTCAGCCTCACCACCGGCACCGCACCCGTGGCACTCGGCGGCACCGTGCCCGTCCTCACCGACCACGACGTCTTCACCGCCGCCGCACCCTCCGGCACCCTCCCCGAGGACCACGAGACGCCCGAACTCACCGCCGAAGGCGATGTGGTCGTGCCCGTCCTCGGCGCCGCCGGCGTGGCCCGGGTCATCGACGCCGCCGCCGCCGGAGCCGCACTCGGCCGCAACCTCTGCCTCCTGCGCCCCGACCCGGCCGCCCTCGACCCCTGGTTCCTGGCCGGCTTCCTGCGCGGCACCGCCAACCACCGCCAGGCCAGCAGCTACGCCTCCACCGCCACCCGCCTCGACGTCCGCCGCCTGCAACTGCCCCGGCTGCCGCTGGAGCAGCAGCGCGCGTACGGAGTGCGGTTCCGTGCCCTCGCCCGCTTCGAGGAGGCGCTGCGCGAGGCCACCCGGCTCGGCGAGCAGCTGGTGCAGGGAACGTACGACGGGCTCGCGGACGGGACGATCGCGCCGGAGTGACCGGCCCGGGGACGGGGGTCCGAGTGGCCGGGGCAGGTGGCCAAGGGCCGAGTGACCGGGCCCGACCGACCTGGCCGGGGCGGCGCACAAGCGGAGCCGTCCCGTCCGTGACCGGATCGAGTTCCTCGATCACGTACAACCCGGAGCCGGTTGTCACCGAGGCCTTATACGCTCGTCCCCACACGCCTCTTCGGCACCGAGTTCGTTCCAGGAGCAGCCCCATGCACGGCCCCGGCTATGCACCACCGCCACCCAGCCGCCCATCCGACGCGGCACTCGTGGCACTGCGCGTGGTCTTCGTCGCACTCGCCGTCGCGTCCTTCGGATTCCTCGCCTGGGCACCGCTCCTGCGCCTCGCGATCGTCACCAGGAAGCCCCGGGACTGGTGGCTGTTCGGCGCGTCCCTGGTGGCGGTGGCGCTGTCCATCGCCCTGATCGGCAGCGAGCCCACCGACGACCTGGACACCGCCCAGGAAGCGATCGGGCTGATCCTGCTGCTCGGCAGCCTCATCGGCGGCATCACGTACTACCTGTACGCGGATATCAAGCACTTCCACAGCTGGTCGGGCCCCGCCGCACTCGGCCACCACCAGCCCGTCGGCTACGGGTACCACCCCGGCGCCCCCACCCCGTACGGACGGAGCGCCGCGCACCCCGGCATCACCGCCCCGATGCACCGGCCGCTCACCCAGCAGCCGGCCGCCCCGCAGCCGCCGGCCGCCCCGCAGTCACCGGGCGGCCCGCACTCCGTACAGCAGCCCGTACCGAACCAGCACCACCAGCACCAGCAGCACCAGCAGCACCAGTCCATCACCCAGCACCCGATACCCACCCCGCCTCCGGCACCGCAGCCTCCGGCACCGCAACCCCCGGCAGGCCGGCGCCCCGCGCCCGCCCGTATCGACCAGGTGCGCGCCGAACTCGACGAACTGAGCAGCTTCCTGCGCGGGAACGACGACACCACGAACGGACACAGCGGACGCGACTTCCCGCCCCGCGAGCGCCACCCCGAGGACAACAGGTGAGCGGACGCGTCATCGCCGGCCGCTACGAACTCTCCACCCTCATCGGCCAAGGCGGCATGGGCCAGGTCTGGACGGCCTACGACCAGCGCCTCGACCGCCGCGTCGCCGTCAAGCTGCTGCGCCCCGACAAGGTCGCCGGCCAGGAGGCCGACGAACTGCGCCGCCGCTTCGTCCGCGAATGCCGTGTCACCGCCCAGGTCGACCACCCCGGCCTCGTCACCGTGCACGACGCGGGCAGCGCCGAGGACGACCTCTACCTCGTCATGCAGTACGTGGAGGGCGCCGACCTCTCCGACCACCTCGCCGAACACGACCCGTATCCCTGGCCCTGGGCGGTCGCCGCGGCCGCCCAGCTCTGCGCGGTCCTCTCCGCCGTGCACGCCGTGCCGATCGTCCACCGCGACCTCAAACCGCGCAACGTGATGGTGAAACCCGACGGCACCCTCACCGTCCTCGACCTCGGCGTCGCCTCCGTCCTCGACTCCGACACCACCCGCCTCACCCACACCGGCTCACCCATCGGCAGCCCCGCCTACATGGCACCCGAGCAGGCCATGGGCGGCGCCGTCGGCCCGTACACCGACATCTACGCACTCGGCGTACTCCTGCACGAACTCCTCAGCGGCAACGTCCCCTTCGCCGGCACCACCGCACTCGGCGTCCTCCACCGCCACCTCCACGAACCACCCCTGCCGGTACGCCAGCTGCGCCCCGAAACCCCCGAAGCGCTCGAAACCCTGGTCCTGCGCATGCTCGCCAAGGACCCGCAGCACCGCCCCGCCTCCACCCAGGAGGTCTACGAGGCCCTCGTCCCGCTGCTGCCCACCCGCGGCACCCCCGGCGGCCCCCTCGACCCCACCCGCCCCTTCCTGCGCCCCAGCGCCCCCTGGCCCGACCGCGCCCGCACACCCGCCGCACCGCCCATGCCCGCGGCCACGCCCGCCGGCCGACGCGGCGCCGACGTCGCCCAGGCCGTCGACGACGTCAAGCGCCTCCTCGGCGAAGGCCGCATCACCCAGGCCGTCGACATCCTCGGCTCGATCCTGCCCACCGCCGCCGAACAGCACGGCGAGCACTCACCCGTCGTCCGCACCCTGCGCAAGCAGTACGCCGCCACCCTCATGGACGACGGCCAGTACCGCCGTGCCCTGCCCGAACTGCGCCGCCTCGCCGACGAACGCGCCACCGAGGCGGGGGCCGCCGACCCGGCGGCCCTCCAGTTCCGCTACGACGCCGCCCAGTGCCTCGAACAGCTCGGCGAAGCGGCCGCCGCGCTCACCGAATACCGCGCGCTGCTCCCGTACTACGAGAACCAGTACGCCACGACGGACCCCGCACTCGCCCTCGAAGTCCGCCGCCGCATCGGCCACCTGCTGCTCGCCCTCGGCGACCACACCGCCGCCCACGACATCCTCCACACCCTCCTCACCGCGGCAGAACACCACCACGGCCCGTCCCACCCCTTCCCCGCGGAAATCCGCCGCACCTTGCACTGGCTCAACCAGGTCCACGGCTGATCTCGGCTTCTGCCTGCGGGCAGTCGTGCCGCAGGGCGAGTGGGGTCTTCCCTGCTCAGGGGGTACCCCCTGCTCGAAGAGCTCGGGGGCGTAGTGGAGAGCTTGGGGAAGGGTGGGCGCAGGCACCCTCCGCCGGGCAGGCGCCCCTCCCCCCCCACGACGCACCCCCGAACCGAAGCGCATCCCGAACAACCCACGAATCGTTGGTCGAACCAGTGGCCGAACCCCGCGCCACTCCCTAACATCGATCACCGCAGGCTTGTGCACCGATGCACAATCTCGCCCGCCGCAGCCGCCGGGAGGCCCACTTGCACCGCCGCCGTCGCACCGCACTCACCGTCTCCGCCGCCCTTCTCGTCGCGGCCCCCCTCCTGGCCGCCTGCTCCAACGACGCCCATCCCGGCGCCGCGGCCGTCATCGGCCAGGAGCGCATCACCATGGCGCAGCTCCAGGCACGGGTGGGCGAGGTGCGCGCCGCACAGCAGGAGGCGACTCAGGAGTCCGGCGAATACGCCAAGGCGGTCGAGAACTCCGGCGGCCTCACCCGCGCCACCCTCCAGACCATGGTCCTCGACCGCATCCTGCACGAGGCCGCCGTCGACGCAGGTATCACCGTCAGCCGCAAGGAGGTCCAGGAGCGGCGTGCCGAGATGACCGGCGGACGTGGCGAGGAGGCCCTGGAATCCGGCTACCTGTGGCAGTTCAGCGTCCCGCCCTCGCAGATCGACGCCTCCCTGCGCACGAACATCGAGGCGGAGAAGCTGTACGCGGCCCTCGGCGCCGACCCGCAGACGCAGGAGGGCCGCGAGGCCTTCTGGCAGCAGCTCTCCGAAACGGCCCGCGGCCTCGACATCGACATCAACCCGCGCTACGGCACCTGGGACGTGACCAAGAGCCGCCGCGCCGACGCCGCGACTCCGTGGCTGCGCCAGGTCTCCACACCCACGCACCAGGCCTGACCCGTGCACCAGGCCTGACCCGTGCACCAGGCCTGACCCGTGCACCAGGCCTGACCGACCCTCGGGTCGCCCCAGGTGGGCGGCGAGGTACGTTGACCGACGTGAACGCTCCCGCCGCCCCCGCCGAGACCCCCGGCCGCATCATCCTCCTCACCACGACCCACCGCGTGGCCCCCGGCCTCCTCTCCTGGCCGGCCTGGCAGGCCCTGCACGCCGCCGACCGGGTCCTGTGCGCGGACCCCGCTCATCCCCAACTCCCGTACCTGCGCGAGGCGGGCATCACGGTCGAGCACACCGCCGCCACCGCCGAGGACCTCGTGGACGCCTGCGCGGGCGGCCGCAGTGTGGTCGTCGTGGCAAGCGGCGAGGGCGATCCGGCCCTCACGGACGGCCTCGCCCGCCTCGCAGGATCGGGCCGCCTGCAGATGCCGGACCTGGAGCTCCTGCCCGCCTCGTACGACCTCCCGGGCGCCCGCCTCCTCGACCTCGTCCAGGTCATGGACCGCATCCGCCGCGAATGCCCCTGGTCCTCCCAGCAGACCCACAAGGGCCTGGCGAAGTACGGCATCGAGGAGGCCTACGAACTCGTCGAGGCCATCGAGGACGGCGACCGCGCCGAACTGCGCGAGGAACTCGGCGACGTACTCCTCCAGGTCGTCTTCCACGCCCGCATCGCCGCCGAAGACCCCGAGAACACCGGCGAGCCCTTCGACATCGACGACGTGGCGGGCACGATCGTCACAAAGCTCATCCACCGCCACCCCCACGTCTTCGGCGAGGACACCGCACAGACCCCCGAAGAAGTGAAGGCCCACTGGCGCCGCACCAAGGCCGAGGAAAAACAGCGCACGTCCCTCACCCAGGGCATCCCCCTCGGCCAGCCCGCCCTGGCCCTCGCCACGAAACTCGCCTCCCGCGTCCGCACCGCAGGCCTCACCGTCCCCCTCCCGAAGGGCCGGGGCCTCGGCTACGACCTCCTCGCCCTCGCCGTCCAGGCAGAATCCGAGGGAGCCGACCCGGAGGCGGCACTGCGGGCGGCGGGCCGGGCGTACCGGGACGCGATCCGGCTCGTGGAGGCCGAGGAGAAGGGGGAGCAGGGGCCGGATACGGTCGAAGGGTGACCAGCAACGCCCACCCTGACACCGCCACCTGTCCCCGCACCGCCCCGGCGCGCCCCGAGCTCTTCACCTGGGAGTTCGCCACCGACCCGTACCCGGCGTACGCGTGGCTGCGCGAGCATGCGCCGGTGCACCGCACGACTCTGCCCAGCGGGGTGGAGGCCTGGCTGGTCACCCGGTACGCCGATGCCAAGCAGGCGCTCGCCGACCAGCGGCTCAGCAAGAACCCGGCCCATCACGACGAGCCCTCGCACGCCAAGGGCAAGACGGGCATCCCGGGTGAACGCAAGGCCGAGCTGATGACCCATCTGCTCAACATCGACCCGCCGGACCACACCCGGCTGCGCCGTCTGGTCTCGAAGGCGTTCACTCCGCGCAGGATCGCCGCGTTCGCGCCGCGTGTGCAGGAGCTGACGGATCAGCTGATCGACGGCTTCGCGCAGCAGGGCAGCGCGGATCTGATCCACGATTTCGCCTTCCCGCTCCCCATCTACGCGATCTGCGATCTGCTCGGTGTTCCGGCCGAGGACCAGGACGACTTCCGCGACTGGGCGGGCATGATGATCCGCCACGGCGGCGGGCCGCGCGGCGGGGTGGCCCGCTCGGTCAAGAAGATGCGCGGCTATCTCGCCGACCTGATCCACCGCAAGCGTGCCGAACTGCCCGAACATCCGGCTCCGGACGAGGATCTGCTCTCGGGTCTGATCCGGGCGAGCGACCATGGCGAGCACCTCACGGAGAACGAGGCCGCAGCGATGGCGTTCATCCTCCTTTTTGCAGGTTTCGAAACTACGGTCAATTTGGTCGGTAACGGGACATTCCAACTTCTCCGTCATCCTGAGCAACGCGCCCGCCTGCACGCCTCGCTGGCCGCCGGAGAGCGTGGCCTCCTGGAGACCGGCATCGAGGAGCTGCTGCGCTACGACGGGCCCGTGGAGCTCGCCACCTGGCGGTTCGCCACCGAGCCGCTCACCATCGGCGGCCAGGAGATCGCGGCCGGCGATCCGGTCCTCGTCGTCCTCGCCGCGGCCGACCGCGATCCGGCGCGCTTCACGGAACCCGACACCCTCGACCTCGCCCGCCGCGACAACCAGCACCTCGGCTACGGACACGGGATCCACTACTGCCTCGGCGCACCGCTGGCCCGCCTGGAGGGGCAGGCGGCCATCGCCACGCTCCTCACGCGACTGCCGGATCTCCGGCTTGCGGGGGATGAGGGCGATCTGCGGTGGCGTGGGGGGCTCATCATGCGTGGATTGCGCGCTCTGCCCGTCGAGTTCACGCCGGAAGGCGGCCGCAGTTCCAACGTGCAGTCACCCTCTCGCGTGTGACGCGACATCAGAATTGTGATGTTCGCGTGATCTGTGCTGCATCGACTTGTGACTGACGTTCGATTGCGGCTACGTTCACGGCTTAGCTCAGCTGTCACAGCAGTACGGCTCAACTCGGCTGTCGCAGCAGTGCGGTCGAAGCAGTGCAGTCACGCGAAAGGCGTTCAGATGCTTTCCGGGAACGGTCGTCACCGTCGCCCCCGCCAGGCCCCCGCCGTGGTCGTCGCAGCCGGTGTGACCGGCTCCGCGCTCGCCCTGCCGCTGCTCGCCGCGACGAGCGCGAGCGCCACCGACGGCGCGCAGTGGGACCGGCTCGCCGAGTGCGAGAGCGGTGGGGTGTGGAGTGCGGACTTCGGCAACGGCTATTACGGCGGGCTGCAGTTCGACCAGGCGACCTGGGAGGAGTTCGGCGGACTCGCGTACGCGCCGAGCGCTGACCTGGCCAGCCGCTCCGAGCAGATAGCCGTCGCCGAGCAGGCACTTGCGGCGCGCGGCGACCAGGCGTGGGCCACGTGCGGGCCGATCGCCGGGCTCGGGCTGGGGGCGCAGAGTCCTGAGGCCCGGGATGTGCCCGGTGGCGGTGGCGAAGGGGCCGGTCGCGCAAGTTCCGGTGGCTCTGGTGACTCCGGGGCGGCTGCCGGGGCCGGTGAGTCCGGTACGTCGGGCGGCGCGGGCGCGTCCGACCGGTCCGACCGGTCCGACCGGCCCGACGAGGGGAGGCCGGAGGGCTCGGGTGAGCCGGGTGGCTCCGGCGGCGAAGGGGCGACGGACTCTGATGCCTTTGATCCCTCAGCCCCCTCAGGCCCCTCGGATCCCTCCACGCCCTTCGATCCCTTCGGTCCTTCCGGCTCTGTCGGCTCCTTGGACCCTTCTGCTCCCTCAGGCGCCGAGGACCTCCCCGGCGCCTCCGAGCCGTCCGAGCCGTCCGTGCCGGTCACGCCGTCTCTGCCCGGCTTCCCGCTGTACGGCATCGAGAGCGACTGGGGCTTCGACGCCCCTGGCGGTGGCGCCTCGGGAGGCCTGGACATTCCGGAGGACCTGCCCAATTCCGGCGCATCGGGCGGGGCTGGCGGATCCGGCGATTCCGGTGAGGCGGGCGCGACCGACGGTACCGGCGAGAGCGCCGAGCCGGGCAAGTCCCCCGAGGACCCGACCGCTTCCCCCGACGGCCCCGTTGACGCATCCGCCGGCGGTCGCCACCGCGGCGATCGCGCCGCCGACGACTCCGCCGACGCCGAGCGCACTTCCTCGGGCCGCCATGCCTCGTCCGGCGATGACTCCACCCGTGACGCGGGCGACAGTGGCGACGACGCCGCCGACGAAACGGACACCTCGGATACCGCGGGCGCTTCGGGTGGGTCGGACGCCACGGGCGCCAAGGACGCCACGTACATCGTGCGCCCCGGCGACACTCTCAGAACGATCGCCGACGAGCAGCAAGTCGAGGGTGGCTGGGCTTCCCTTTACGAGGGCAATCGCAAGGCCATCGGCGATGATCCGAATCTCATCGTGCCCGGTCAGGGCCTGCGCCTCGGCGGGAAGTGATGCCGTAACGGCGGTGCGGGCGCGGGTCAGTTCGGCCGTGAATGTCCGTAATAAAGGAGCTTCGGGGGAAGTGAGAGATGGGTCTCACGTCCCCCGATTCTCTTTGTCTTTCCGGGGTTTGCCTGTTTACGGTCGTGACCGCTCGCCACTGGTGGGCCCCGGTGACCGCACGCCGAATCCTGCCGGCGGTCGCACGGGAACAGTCGTCGCGTCATGCGCCGTAGGCAGGAGCGGGGGACCCAAGGTTTGCGCCGCGGGCGGCGGTTGAAAGACCGTCGGCCCGGCTTGGGGTGAAGTGTCCGATTTGATCGGGCACCGGGTACTCACTGCACCCGAACCCGACAGCTCACCTCGCAGGCGTCGGTGAGGGGAAACTCCATGCTGTTTTCGGGCAAAGGCACCGGCAAGCACCGTCGTCTGACCAAGGGCGAGAAGGCCGTCCGCGCCGTCACGCTGGCCGGTGCCGCGGGCGCCGTTGTCGCCGCACCGCTGATGGCCGCGGGCACCGCCTCCGCCGCCACCGCCTCCGAGTGGGACCAGGTCGCGCAGTGCGAGTCGGGCGGCAACTGGTCGATCAACACGGGCAACGGCTACTACGGCGGCCTCCAGTTCTCGGCCTCCACCTGGGCCGGTTACGGCGGCACGGCGTACGCGCCCACCGCCGACCAGGCCACCAAGAGCCAGCAGATAGCCATCGCCGAGAAGGTCCTCGCGGGCCAGGGCAAGGGCGCCTGGCCGAGCTGCGGCGTGGGCCTCTCCGGCGCCGCGTACAACGGCGGCGCCGCGGAGCAGCCCGCCCAGCAGCAGGCTCCGCAGCAGGAGGCCACCGAGGCCGCCTCGGCTGCCCCCGAGCAGGAGTCCGCCCCGAAGCCCGAGGCGAAGAAGACCGTCGAGACCCCGGCCGGCAAGAAGGTCGAGAAGGGTGACGGCGAGTACAAGGTGAAGACCGGCGACACCCTCTCGAAGATCGCCGAGGCGCACGACGTCGAGGGCGGCTGGCAGAAGCTGTTCGAGCTGAACGACGACATCATCGACGACGCCGACCTGATCTACCCCGGCCAGCAGCTCCACCTGAGCTGACCGGACCCGCCCCGGCGGATTCCCCCCTCGCACTCCCGCCCCGGCGGATTTCCCCCCGGCGGATTCCCCCATACTCCCGCCCCGGCGCGCTTCCCCCGTGCGCGCCGGGGCGGGTCTCTCTCGCCATTACTGGCCGGTAACGATTCTCCCGGGCGAGGTCGCCTGTCCCGTATTGCAGGCCTTCGGTCCAGTTTTCGTCCCAGGGGACGGGCGGTCGGCTGGCCGAAGGCTCCGGGGCGGTTAGGCTCTTGTCGCAAGGCCGAAGAAGCCCCTGCGCCACCGCGTCACATCTTGCGTCACATCCCAGAAGGAGATGCTCGTGCCGTCCATCGACGTCGTCGTAGCCCGGGAAATCCTGGACTCCCGAGGTAACCCCACGGTCGAGGTCGAGGTCGGCCTCGACGACGGCAGCACGGGTCGTGCTGCTGTTCCGTCCGGTGCCTCCACCGGTGCGTTCGAGGCTGTTGAGCTTCGCGACAAGGACGCCAACCGCTACCAGGGCAAGGGTGTCGAGAAGGCCGTTCTGGCCGTCATCGAGCAGCTCGGCCCGGAGCTCGTGGGCTACGACGCCACCGAGCAGCGCCTCATCGACCAGGCCATGATCGACCTGGACGCCACCGACAACAAGGGCTCGCTGGGCGCGAACGCCATCCTCGGTGTCTCGCTTGCCGTCGCCCACGCCGCCTCCGAGGCCAGCGACCTGCCGCTGTTCCGCTACCTGGGCGGCCCGAACGCGCACCTGCTGCCCGTTCCGATGATGAACATCCTCAACGGCGGTTCGCACGCCGACTCCAACGTGGACATCCAGGAGTTCATGATCGCCCCGATCGGCGCGGAGTCCTTCTCCGAGGCGCTGCGCTGGGGCACCGAGGTCTACCACACCCTCAAGTCCGTTCTGAAGAGCAAGGGCCTGGCCACCGGCCTCGGGGACGAGGGCGGCTTCGCCCCGAACCTGGACTCCAACCGCGAGGCCCTCGACCTGATCGTCGAGGCCATCAAGCAGGCCGGTTACATCCCCGGCCAGCAGATCGCGCTCGCGCTCGACGTCGCCGCCTCCGAGTTCTACAAGGACGGCAAGTACCAGTTCGAGGGCAAGGCCCTGTCGGCCGCCGAGATGACCGCGTACTACGAGGAGCTCGTCTCCGCGTACCCGCTCGTGTCCATCGAGGACCCGCTGTTCGAGGACGACTGGGCGGGCTGGAAGGTCCTCACCGACAAGCTGGGCGACAAGGTCCAGATCGTCGGCGACGACTTCTTCGTCACCAACCCGGAGCGCCTGGCCCGCGGCATCGAGGAGGGCTCCGCGAACGCCCTCCTGGTCAAGGTGAACCAGATCGGTTCGCTCACCGAGACCCTCGAGGCCGTCTCGCTCGCGCAGTCCAACGGCTACAAGTGCATGATGTCCCACCGCTCCGGCGAGACCGAGGACGTCACCATCGCCGACCTGGCCGTCGCCACCAACTGCGGCCAGATCAAGACCGGCGCCCCGGCCCGCTCCGAGCGCGTCGCCAAGTACAACCAGCTGCTGCGCATCGAGGAGATCCTCGACGACGCCGCGGTGTACGCCGGACGCAGCGCGTTCCCGCGGTTCAAGGGCTGAGCACCCTGATCGAGGGCTGAGCACCTCGCTTGAGGGCTGAGTCCAAGGGCTCGGCGGTCCCGCCGAACGGCAGCGGCTGAGCCAGTCGTACGTACGTCCCCGTACCCGGTCCCGTACCGTGTGCGGGGACGTACGCGCGTAGGGGAGGCGAGGGCATGGGAGCGACGAGGGAACGGGACCGGTTCTCCACCACCACCCGGATCCGGCTGCTCGGCGAGCAGACCGCGGCCCGCGTCTACCGTTCGCAGACCCGCCGCCAAGCCCGCCGCTCCCGGCTCACCGGCCGCGCGGCGCTGCTCGCGCTCGTGCTCTGCTCGCTGATCGTGGCGCTCGCGTATCCGATACGGCAGTACGTGGCCCAGCGCGCCGACATCGCCGAGCAGCAGCGGCTCCTCGAGGAGGAGCGGGCCGAGACCGAGCGGCTGCGGGACGAGAAGGCCCGCTGGCAGGATCCGGCCTATGTCGAGCGGCAGGCCCGCGAGCGGCTGCACATGGTGAAGCCGGGCGAGAAGGGCTTTATGGCGGCCGATCCCTCCGCGGACCGTGAGCCCCGTACGCGCTCCGAGCCGACCGCCGACCGCGCCTGGTACGTGAATCTTTTCGACGGCGTCGACACCATGGACCAGGCAGGCCGCCGCGGCAAGGACTGACCCACTCCTCCTCCACCACCACCGTTCGCTGCACTCACCTCACCTCACCTCACCCCACCCCGCCCCCTCTCCCTCTCACCCTTCACTGGAAAGACCAGGCATGGAAACCCCGCCGCCCTCCACCCCGCGCACCGAGCCCACCGACGCCGATGTCGAGGCCTTCAAGCAGCAGCTCGGCCGTCCGCCGCGCGGGCTGCGGGCCATCGCGCACCGCTGCCCCTGCGGTCAGCCGGACGTGGTCGAGACCGCGCCCCGGCTGCCCGACGGCACGCCCTTCCCGACGCTGTACTACCTGACGTGCCCGAAGGCCGCATCGGCCATCGGCACGCTGGAGGCGAACGGCGTGATGAAGGAGATGACCGAGCGCCTGAAGACGGACCCCGAGCTCGCCGCCGCCTACCGCCGCGCGCACGAGGACTACATCCGGCGCCGCGACGAGATCGAGGTGCTTCAGGGCTTCCCGTCGGCGGGCGGCATGCCGGACCGCGTGAAGTGCCTGCACGTCCTGGTCGGCCACTCGCTCGCGGCCGGTCCCGGCGTCAACCCGCTCGGCGACGAGGCGCTCGCGATGCTGCCGGAGTGGTGGCGCAAGGGCGCGTGCGTCACGGTTTCCGAGGAGGTGGGCCAGTGACCCGGGTTGCCGCCATCGACTGCGGTACGAACTCGATCCGCCTTCTGGTCGCCGATGTCGACCCGACGTCGGGCCGGCTCACCGATCTGGACCGGCGGATGACGATCGTCCGCCTGGGCCAGGGCGTGGACCGCACGGGCCGTCTCGCGCCCGAGGCGCTGGAGCGTACGTTCGCCGCCTGCCGCGCGTACGCGGATGTCATCGAGGAGCTGGGTGCCGAGAAGCTCCGCTTCGTGGCGACCTCCGCCTCCCGCGACGCCGAGAACCGGGACGACTTCGTACGGGGCGTCGTGGACATCCTGGGCGTGGAGCCCGAGGTGATCACCGGGGAGCAGGAGGCGGCGTTCTCGTTCACGGGCGCCACCGCCGAGCTCCAGCTCGGCGGCGCGCACCCCCAGCACTGCCTCGTCGTGGATGTCGGCGGCGGCTCCACGGAGTTCGTGCTCGGCGGCGAGCGGGTGGAGGCGGCGCGCAGCGTCGACATCGGCTGCGTCCGGCTGACCGAGCGGCACCAGCTGACCGGTGAGCCGCTCACCGAGGAGCAGATCGCGGCCGTACGGGCCGATATCGACAAGGCGCTGGACGAGGCGGCCGAGACGGTTCCGCTGACCGAGGCGCACACGCTGGTCGGCCTGGCGGGCACGGTGACGACGCTGGCGGGGATCGCGCTCGGCCTGCCGGAGTACGACTCGGCGGCGATCCACCGTTCCGTTCTCTCGTACGAGCAGGTCAGGACGGTCACCCACCGCCTGATCCACGCCACGCACGACGAGCGCGCGGCGATCGGGGTGATGCATCCGGGCCGGGTGGACGTGATCTGCGCGGGTGCCCTGATCGTGCTGGCGATCATGGAGCGGACGGGTGCGCGGGAGCTGCTGGTCTCCGAGCACGACATCCTCGACGGGATCGCCTTCTCGGTGGCGTAAGCCGGCATCGATGGTTTCGGGTGCCTTGGAATCCATGGCAGCGGGCCGGAATGACTCACTCCGGCCCGCGGGCCGCGGAAACTTCGTGAAGTTCTTCACAAGGAAATGGCGCCCTGCGGGTGAAGGGGGCGCCCCGACAACCCGAATCGGGGACGCCGGGACTGCTCGCCCGTCGATTCCCTCGCCTCGTCCGCTCGTCCCGGCGGGCCGCGCACGGCCGGTGGTCCAGCCCGTGAACGCTCGGGAAACCCAGCTCAAGCGGGGTGAACAACGTTCTCCCGCCGCTCATGGTTCCCTTGAACAGTCATGACCTGCGTCACGCGGGCGGCGAAGTGTAGCAGAGCCCTTGGGTAACCTTGTGAAGGGGCGCACGAGCGACCCCCGCCACCCGGGTGGATACTCGATGGCATGAGCACCACGGAGCGTCCCAGGATCCTCGTAGTAGGTGGCGGGTACGTAGGCCTGTACGCAGCCCGGCGCATCCTCAAGAAGATGCGCTACGGCGAGGCGACCGTCACGGTCGTCGACCCGCGGTCGTACATGACGTACCAGCCCTTCCTCCCCGAAGCCGCCGCCGGCAGCATCTCGCCCCGGCACGTCGTCGTCCCGCTGCGACGCGTGCTGCCCAAGGCAGAGGTCCTCACCGGCCGCGTCACCACCATCGACCAGGACCGCAAGGTCGCCTCCATCGCCCCGCTGGTCGGCGAGGCGTACGAGCTGCCCTTCGACTACCTGGTGATCGCGCTCGGCGCCGTCTCCCGCACCTTCCCGATCCCCGGCCTCGCCGAGCAGGGCATCGGCATGAAGGGCATCGAGGAGGCCATCGGCCTGCGCAACCACGTCCTCGAACAGCTCGACAAGGCCGACTCCACCAAGGACGAGGAGGTCCGCCGCAAGGCGCTGACCTTCGTCTTCGTCGGTGGCGGCTTCGCCGGCGCCGAGACGATCGGCGAGGTCGAGGACATGGCCCGCGACGCGGCCAAGTACTACAACAACGTCTCGCGTGACGACATGCGCTTCGTGCTCGTCGACGCCGCCGACAAGATCCTTCCCGAGGTCGGCCCCAAGCTCGGCCAGTACGGCAAGGAGCACCTGGAAGGCCGTGGCATCGAGGTCTACCTCTCGACGTCCATGGACTCCTGCGTCGACGGCCACGTCGTCCTCAAGAACGGCCTCGAGGTCGACTCCAACACGATCGTGTGGACCGCGGGCGTCAAGCCCAACCCGGCGCTTCAGCGCTTCGGTTTGCCGCTCGGCCCGCGCGGCCACGTCGACACCCAGACCACCCTCCAGGTCCAGGGCAGCGACTACATCTGGGCCGCGGGCGACAACGCCCAGGTCCCGGACGTCGTCGGCCGCAACGCCGGCAACGAGAACGCCTGGTGCCCGCCGAACGCCCAGCACGCGCTGCGGCAGGCGAAGATCCTCGGCGACAACGTCATCTCCGGCATGCGGGGCTTCCCGCAGAAGGAGTACAAGCACGCCAACAAGGGTGCGGTGGCGGGCCTCGGCCTCCACAAGGGCGTCGCGATGATCGTCATGGGCAAGATGAAGATCAAGCTCAAGGGCCGTCTCGCCTGGTACATGCACCGCGCGTACCACGGCATGGCGATGCCGACGTTCAACCGCAAGATCCGCGTCTTCGCGGACTGGACGCTCGCGATGTTCCTCAAGCGCGAGGTCGTCTCGCTCGGCGCCCTGGAGGCCCCGCGCGAGGAGTTCTTCGAGGCGGCCCGGCCCGCCCCGGTGGCCCCGCCGGCCGCGGAGAAGTCCGCCGAGCCGAAGGCCGCCGAGAAGGCCAAGGCCTCGTAGGCACCGCAACACGCCCGAAGGGGCCGCCCGCCATCCGTGGTGCGGGCGGCCCCTTCGGGCTTTCTGCGGTGTGTACGGGCGCGGGCGCTGCCGTGTGTACGGGCGCCCGGACACCTCCGCCTCCTAGTTCCGTACGCGGTGCCGCCTCGCGTACGACCAGGTCACCGCGGTGAGTAGCACGGGGATGGCGAGCAGCGGCGTGAAGGCGAGAGCCCAGACGGTCTGTGCCGTGCCGTCCGCCAGATACGTCCGGCTCTCCACGGTGAGGGCGACCACGAGCTGCCCGAGCGCGAGCAGGACGAGCACCCCGGAGGCGGTCCAGGACAGCCGCGCGAGGACCGCCGGGCGCAGCGGCCGCCACCGCTCGCTGACCAGCAGCAGCGGGAACAGGGCGGCGAGTTCGGCGAGGACGGAGAGGCCGACGACGTACGCGATGCCCCAGCCCGGGATGCCGTAGACCTCGCGCAGCACCTGCTCGCTGTAGCCGACGTACACACCCGAGGCCATGGCGATGCGCCACAGGCCCGAGGGCACCGCGCACAGCGCGATGGCGTGCGCGGCGCGGCGCGCCCAGACGGGGGCGGGCGTGGGCAGCGGTCCGGGCGGCGGTGTGGACAGGAGCGCGGACTGGGATGCGGGGAGGGGTGCGTTCGCCGAGGTCATGGCTTTCATGCTGCTCGGGGCGGGGCCGCCGGGCGTCGTCCGTGGCGGCGGACCGCCTCCGCCTCATGGGGGAGACGGCGTGCTCCGAAGGAGGATCCGGGCCGAAGACCGCCCCCTCGGGCTTGAAATCGACGCCCCTGGTGTTTACGTGAAGGAGGGACCACTCCGAGCCAGGGAAGGTGATCCACCATGCCGGATGCCGCGCAGCGGCTGACCAGACTTGCCGAGCAGCTCCTGGGAGCCCGGCTCCCGCTTCGGCTGCGGGCCTGGGACGGCAGCGAGTACGGCCCCCCGAACACCCCTGTCCTTGTCATCCGCCACCGCCGTGCCCTGCGCCGCATCCTGTTCCGGCCCGGCGAACTGGGCCTCGCCCGCGCCTGGGTCGCCGGTGAGCTCGACGTCGAAGGCGACCTGTACGAGGCGCTCGGCGCGATCGCCGGCCTCGTATGGGAGCGGGACGACCTGCCGGGCCCGTCGCTGCGCGATCCCGTCACCCGCGCCGCCGTCCGTGAACTCCTCCGCCTCGCGGGCCCGTTCCCGCCGCCGCCCCCGCCGCGCGAGGAGGTGCGCCGCCGCACCGGCGCCCTGCACACGAAGATCCGCGACCGCCAGGCCATCAGCCACCACTACGACGTCGGCAACGACTTCTACGAGCTGGTGCTCGGCCCGTCGATGGTCTACTCGTGCGCGTACTGGCCGGAGCCGGAGCCGGAGCCGGAGCCGGAGCCGGAGCCGGGGACGCGGGCGGAGCCGGGGACGCGGGCGGAGCCGGGGGCGCAGGCGAAGACGGGCGGGCCGCCGGTCACCGCGGAGGACACCGGCACCCTGGAGTCCGCCCAGCGCGACAAACTCGAACTCGTCGCCCGCAAACTGGCCCTCGCGCCCGGCATGCGCCTCCTCGACGTCGGCTGCGGCTGGGGCTCGATGGCGATCCACGCCGCCCGCGAGCACGGCGTGCGGGTCGTCGGCATCACCCTCTCGCGCGAACAGGCCGCGTACGCGCGCAAACGCATCGCCGACGAGGGCCTGACCGGCCAGATCGAGATCCGGGTCCAGGACTACCGTGACGTGACCGACGGCCCGTACGACGCGATCTCCTCGATCGGTATGGCCGAACACGTCGGCTCCGCCCGCTACTCGGAGTACGCCCGCACCCTGCACGGTCTCCTGGCGCCCGGCGGCCGCCTCCTCAACCACCAGATCGCCCGCCGCCCCCAGGAGGACGAATCGGCGTACAGCCTCAGCGACTTCATCGACGCGTACGTCTTCCCCGACGGCGAACTCGCCCCGCTCGGCCGCACCGTCACGGACCTCGAAGCGGCCGGTTTCGAGGTCCGCGATGTGCAGACCCTGCGCGAGCACTACGCCCTGACCCTGCGTGCGTGGGTCGCGAACCTGGAGGCGGACTGGTCGGCCGCGGTCCGCCTCGCCTCCCCGGGCCGCGCCCGCGTCTGGCGCCTCTACATGGCGGCCAGCGCCCTCGCCTTCGAACGCAACCGCATCGGCGTCAACCAGGTCCTCGCCACCCGAACCCCCACCTCCGGCACCTCCGGCCTGCCCCTGCGCCCCCGCACCTGGTCGGGCTGAGGCGGCCACCCGCACCCCCAGCCGGGCCCTGGGCGCGAAGTACAACGCGGCCGGGGCCCGGTTCGTACGGAAGCAGCTCACGTCACGAGCAGCCTCAGCCCGAGATCGACCGCATCGGACGTGACCAGTCCGGCGTTCCGCTCGGCCCACCGTCCGGAGGCGAGATCCTCGCCGAGACCGCGGACCGCCCGCTCCTCGGCGGCCGCCCCGACCTTCGTCCACACCGACGCCGCCCGGCGCACCCGCTCGTCCAGATACGCCTGCGGCCGCCGCCAGTACGCCTCGAACAGCCCGTCGGCGCAGTCCCACGGAACCGGCACCGGCTCGGCACGCGCCCCGATCGCCTCCGCCATCACGCCGAGCGAAGGAAAACCCGCGAGCACGCCGGCGAACTCGGGCAGATAGTCCCGCGTCAGCCAGAACCGGTCCTCCCACCCCGCCTCATCCGTATCGAACGTCAGCACCACCACCCGGCGCGCGACCCGCCGCATCTCCCGCAGCCCCGCGACCGGATCCGCCCAGTGGTGCACGGTCGAGACGGCCATCGCCACATCGAAGGACCGGTCCTCGAAGGGCAGCCGCTCCGCCGCGGCGGCCACGCACGGCGCCGCACCAGCGGGCCGCTGTCCCCGCATCACCTCCGAAGGCTCCACCGCCGTCACCTCACGGCCCACCGGCTCGTACGAACCGGTACCGGCCCCGACGTTCAGCACGGTCCGCGCATCCCCGAGCGCGTCCCAGATCTGCTCCGCGATCCGCGGTTCGGTTCGCCGCGTCGCCGTGTACGCGCCGCCGATCTCGTCGTAGAGCCGCGCTCCGCTCAGCACTTCGAGCTGCTTCTCCGGCGTCACCCGTACCCCTCTCGCCCGCACTGCCAACTCCTGATCGATGGCCGCCACCATGTCGTCGGCCCGATCGCGCCGCTCGACCAACAGCCCACGCAGCCGCCGCAGATGAGCCATGGCATCGACGGCCGGATCATTGACCAGCTCCGCGACCTCCCGCAGCCCGAACCCCAGCCGCCGGTACGCCAACACCTCACGCAGCCGCTCCACGTCACCCGCCGAATAGGCCCGGTACCCGGCGCCGGTCCGCGCCGACGGACACACGAGCCCGATCCGGTCGTAGTGATGCAACGTCCGCACACTCACCCCGGCCAGCCCGGCCACCCGCCCCACAGTCCAGTGCTCTTCCACGCCCCCGACTATCGGCCCTGACGCCACGTAAGGGTCAAGCCCCGACGGCCACGCTCAGGACCCCCGGGTGGCGGAGGACCGAAGAGGCACGACTTCCTCACATCGCGCCGAGAGGCAGCTGGCATAGTGAGTTCCTGGCCGAGGTGCGAAGAAACGGGGGCTATCAGGTCATGGCATGGGGCGAGGAGTGGGCACAGCTGAAGGCCGACGCCTTGGCGAGACAGCAAGGCGGGATGCAGCTCAACGGGGTTCCGGACAGCGGCAGTGGCCCTGGAGGGACCGGCGGCTGGGGCATCGATGCCACCAAGGATCTCGTCGTTCGCGATGACGAGCTGGGTCGGCTCGGCAATCTCGCCTTCGACTTGCGCGAGCGGCTGAGCAAGGACGCCGACCACGCCCGCCCGAGCACCTTCAGAGCGGCCATCACCCTCCAGAACGAAGGGCTCGAAACGGGCCCGGCGCTCACCGAGCTGCACGACGCCTGGAACTCACAGGCCAGGACCCTCCTCGACGCCTGCGCGCACGTCTCCAACCACCTGGACTTCACACGCTCCCAGCACGCCAAGGACGAGGACGACATCGCCACATCGATCCAGGCCTCCGTCATCAGCGGATACATCAAGTAGGCGTGTGAGCGGGGAGAATTGTGCTGAACGTACCGGAGCTGCTGAACCTGCGGCTGGCCGATCTGAAGACCGCGGTCGACGACTGGGACGACATGGTGGCCAAACTGCGCCGCCTCGCGACGGGCCAGGGCGAGGGCGTGAGCGCCACCGAGCTCAGCGACAAGACGCGGCGTGCCGACTGGAGCGGTGTCAACGCCACCGTGAACAAGAAGTTCGTCCTCAAGACGGCTGGGGAGTTCAACGATGCCGTCACCGCCGCCACCAGTGTCCACGCGGTGCTGCGGGATGCGCACTCCGCGTTTCTGCGTCACAAGGACGAGCTGAACCTCGCCATCGCGGACGCCACCAAGCGCGGCATCTACATCAACGACAAGGGCGGTGCGGTGCCGCCGTCGGCCCCACCCGGAGTCGCCGGTGAGAAGGCCCGGGAGAACTTCCCGACGGAAGGGGAGCTCCTGCAGGCGGAGAACACCGTCACCCGGATCCTGCGCGAAGCCGACGACACCGACAGGGTGACGGCTCGGGCGTTGCGTGCGCTGGCCAAGAACAAGCATGACTTCACCGACAAGGAAGTGACGGGGCTCAAGGGGGCCGACAAGAGCCAGGGCGCCGCCGACGCCAAGTACTGGACGGACAAAATCACCAGGGGCGGAGTCGAGGACTGGAGCGACGATGAGCTCCGGCGCTTCCAGGAAACCCTCGCCATCCAGCACGACAACCCGGAGTTCGCCGAGGTCTTCGCCACCGGCATGGGCGCGGACGGGATGCTCGACTTCTGGGGCGACCTCACGGTCCCCGGCAACGGCAGGTCGACGCCGTACGAGGGCGAGCGCGCCGAACTCCTCGGCAGGATCCAGGAAAATCTGAGCCTGTCACTTGCCACGGCGACGCATGTCGACAGTGAGGCGATGGATACGTGGAAGAAGGAGGTCATCGCCGCCGGGGGCAAGCAGTTCGGCAACGACACCGGTGTCATCGGCAAGGCGTACGGCTACCAGGTCATGAGCAGCCTCATGGTCAAGGGCGAGTTCGAGTCCGGCTTCCTCCGGGACTACGGGAACAGCGTTCGTGAGTTCGAGGAGACGAGGGGATACGGCGAACCCGCAGGCACGTGGGGCAACCCGGGCATCGGCGCACCGTTCGACTACACGGGCAAGGAGCCCGTACCCGCCAGCGATCCCATGTCCGGCTACCTGAGAGCCGTATCCCACAACCCCGACTTCGCCACGGAGCTCTTCAACGACGACAGCTGGGCCGACTACCTCCTGTCGGAACGCGAGTTCTACGACGAGGACGCCCCCCGCGGCAGGGGCGACGGGACGACCCAGTCCCGCGACTCCCTGGGCAAGGCGATGCTGGCAGCCGGCACGGGCCTGAACCCGGATGTCCCGCACTTCGTGGATTCTTACGAGCACACGGAGGGGCAGGACAGCGCGTTCAGGGGAATCATGGAACGACTCGCCGAGCAGAAGAACGACTTCCCGCCGGAACTGCGCGATGACATGGCCGCACTCCTCGCAAACCATGGCGCCACGGTTCATGAGTCCATGAGTGCCCTGGATGCTACTGATGCCGATCTCGACTACCAGAGCCTGGTTCAGGTTTCCAAGCAGGTCTCCAGAGACCAGGATGCTTATGGGATCCTGATGGAGGGTGTCAATCATGCGATAATCGCCGACATTCACGCAGGAACTGATGGAGACCCCAGGGAGAACGCCAAGGAGGAACTCGTCAAAGCGGGGCGGACGGTGGGATTCATGGAAGCTGTCCGGTATCAAGCCATTGACACGGACAAAGAGGATCCGTCCTGGAGTGCGAAGTGGGCGTATCACGGATACGGCGGCATCGCGAATTTCATACCGGTAGTAGGGGACGCCGTGCAGCGCGGGGTGGATGCGGGAGCCTACGCCTGGCAACTCAACGAGCAGGAACGTATCGATGAGGGTATCGCCGTCGACAAAGGTGAGGTTTCTGAGGTTCGGCAGCGCTATCTGAAGGCGCTTGGAGACGAGTGGTCTAAAGTAAACCCTGACCATGACCTGTCCGTCCCCAATGACGCGGACCTGCGTCAGCATGAAGTGAACGTAGCGGCATCCCTGGGCAATGGCCTGGCGAATCGCTATTCGCAGAAGTGAGTCATGGAATTGAAGCGAAACGGGTTTATTGCGCTGCTGGCCGGAGTCCTGGCTGTGAGCCTCGCTGGGTGTGCCGAGTCGCGATCGTATGCGATCCCTGACGAGGTTTGCGGACGTGACATGCCGAGCTCTGAACTTGCCGCACTCCTGCCTTCAGGTGAAAACTTCAAGGCCGAATTGGTGATTGATGACGAGGTGAATTCAGCATGTCAGATGCGAGTGGACGGCTCACTGAAAGTCTCACTCACCGAGTATCGTGATCAGAACCGAATCGATGTCATGGGGCAGATCGCTGAGCTGCATCCGGGGGGGCGGCCCATGAGATCGGAGGTCGGCTACGAAACGGCAACGGCGGAAAATGCGCTGACTTCCATGAATCCGTGCCGGAGCGGCAAGTTCTATACTCTGCATCTGGTCCTTTCGGGTGCCGATTCGGACCATAGGGAAGCGCTCGAAGAGTTCGCCGATTCGTATATTCCTGTCGGCCTGAAGAGCATGGGCTGTGTGAAGTAGGCGGTGATCGGGTGGCGGCGGTCAGGCCTCGCACTCGAACCACACCGTCTTGCCCGCCCCCGACCGCCGCGCGCCCCAGCGGTCGGTGACCGCCTCGACCAGGTGGAGGCCGCGGCCTCCCTCGGCCAGCGGGTTCTCCTCGCACGGGAGGTGCGGCAGGCACGGTGAGGTGTCCGTGACCTCGACGCGTACGCCTGCCGGCCGCCGCAGGATGCGGACCGTGCAGCGGCGGTCCCGTACGTGGTGGACGACGTTCGCGGCCAGTTCGGTGAGGGCCAGGCAGGACGCGTCGGCGAGGTGCGGCATGCCCCACGCGTACAGGTGGGCGCGCAGGATGCGGCGCAGGTGTACCGCCGAGTGCTCGCTCAGGGTGAGACACAGGCGGTACGAGGGGGCGGCTCCGGTGTCCTCAAGTGGCGCCGAGGAGAGGTCAGTTGCGCGAATCATGTACGCAGCGTGGCCGCCGACCGTTACCCTCGGCTACGGGTTGAACGTAACCCGTCACTCCGTGCGGTCTCTGGGGGCACCATGACCAACATCCGTGACCTTGACCCCGGGGCTTCCGCCCTGGACTACTACGGCTCCGAACTGCGTCGCCTGCGGGAGGCGGCGGGCCTGAAGCAGGTGGAGCTGGGTGCGACGGTCTTCGTGACCGCCTCGCTCATCGGCCAGATCGAAACGGCGCGCAAGGTCCCGACGCGTGAACTGTCGGAACGGCTCGACGCCGCGCTCATGACGGGTGGCGTGTTCTCGCGGTTGGTGGGCCTGGTCCTGCGCAGCCAGCTGCCCAACTGGTTCCAGCCGTACGCGGAGTTGGAGGCTCGGGCCGCGTACATCTCCACGTACCAGGCGCAGCTGGTGTACGGCCTGCTGCAGACAGAGGAGTACGCGCGGGCGGTTCTGGGTGTACGCGATGAGGGTGGCCTCGATGCCAAGGTGGCCGCCCGGCTGGAACGGCAGCGCATCCTGGAGCGCGAGGAGCCGCCGTTGGTTTGGGTGGTGCTGAGCGAGGCGGTGCTGCATCAGGAGATCGGCGGCCGGAAGGTGATGCGGAGTCAACTCGGCCGGTTGTTGGATCTGCATGACCGGGAGTGGCTGAAGATTCAGATTCTGCCGTTTGAGGCGGGGGCGCATGCAGGGTTGCCGGGCACATTTACCCATATGCGCTTCGACGCCGACCCCGACATCATTTACACCGAGGACTTTGTCCAGGGGCACATGACCGCCAACCCGCAAGCCGTCAGGGAGGGTTCGCTCCGTTACGATCACCTGCAGGCCACTGCCCTCTCGGTGGAGGGCTCGGCGGTACGGATCGCCCGCGTGATGGAGGAGCGTTATGGCAACCCACCCGAACCTGACGAGGGCGGCATGGCGTAAGTCCTCGTACAGCAGCGACACCGGCGGCGAGTGTGTGGAGTGCGCTCCCCTCGGCGCTGCCACCTGGCGGAAGTCGACCTACAGCGGCGACACGGGCGGCGAGTGCGTAGAGGTCGCAGACCTCACCCCTCACATCGCCGTCCGCGACTCCAAGGACCCCGCCCGCGGCGCCTTCCTCCTCACCCCGGAGGCCTTCTCCGCGTTCGTGGACGCGGCCAAGGCGGCGGACCCCAGCTGGGACTGACGCCCTCCCCAGGGTGTACCCCGGCGCATTACGCTGAGGAAAGTGCGGCTTCCCGGAGGTCGAGTTCGGGAAGCCGCACGTTTCCTGTGCTGCCTGGTTCCGCCGGCGGCCGTCAGCCGCTCAGTGAGCGGTCCGCGTCAGCACTTGCGCAGTCCGTCGAAGCCGGACCACGGGTTCGGACGCTCGTGGTGCCACTGCTCGCCGGGGCGGATCGTGAAACAGTCACTGTCGCGGCCGTAGGACCAGACGAACTTGATCGTATACGAGCCCGAGCAACTACTCTTCGCATACGCGTAGTTGCTCGTGGTCCAGGACCGTACGCAGCTCGGCGGGGCGGCGAGCGTGCCGAAGTCGCTGTCCGGGGCGGTCGCGTCGGGGGCGGGGAGGGAACCCCGGGCGGGCGTATCCGCCGCGCCGGCGGTCGGTGCCGCGCCCATGGCGCCTACACCGAGAGCTATCACGGCCCCGGCGACGACCGTGCATCTTCTTCTTCTCCTCTTCTTCTTTCTTCCGCTTCGCAAATCCTTCTCCTCTCTGGAGTCAACTGGTCTGGCGCGGCCAGGCTATGTGTGGCTGTCCGCTCCTGAACAGGGGGATGATTTCAGTCAGTTGACGGTGAGGTTCCGTTAAGCGGACGCGCCGGATGGTGATCCGGTTTCACTTGCGACGGGTAGGGACACGGCTCCTGAACTGTGCGGGTGCGATGCGACCCCGGGGGTTCCGGTGCCGCGCGCGAGGGCTAAGCGGAATGTGAAGTTCGTGTGTTTGGCCGCGCAGGCCGGTGACGCAGATCACATTCACGGGGTGAACCGGCGGGGCGGTCCGATCCGACGAAGGGGTGTGAGCCGGATGGCAGGGGAGGAGTCCACGGATGCCGAGTTGTTGGCTGCGCTGCGCGATCGCGATCGCACAGCATTCAATTATCTGTACCTCCGTTACGCGCCGTGGCTCATCGCGCGGCTGCGGTACCGGGTCGCGGACCCCGCCCAACTGGACGACATCGTCCAGGAATCGTTTCTCGCGGTGTGGCGCGGCTGCGTCGACGGCCGCCAGCCAGAGGTGCAGGACTTCGCCGGCTGGCTCTGGCGGATCGCCTCTCGCCGGACCGCCGATGCGGCCCGGACCCGGGCCGCGCAGAACCGGCTGTGGCGGCTTCTCGCCGGTCTGCGGATCACGCCGTGGCAGTCCGCGGAGGAACAGGTGCTCGACGAGGGCGGGTTCGGCGGCGTGTACGCCGCGCTCGACCGGCTGACCCCGGACCTGCGCGCGGTGGTGCAGGCGACGGTGCTCGACGGGCTGACCACCCAGCAGGCCGCGGAGCTGCTCGACGTGCCCGCCGGCACGGTCAAGACCCGGGCCATGCGGGCCCGCAGACGGCTGCGGGAGGAACTGGCCCGCGCGGAGGAGAACGGAAGCGGCGGAAGCGGCTCAAGCGGTGGAAGAGGCTCAAGCGGTGGAAGAGGGAGGCAGGAAGCGTGAACGGACGACAGGGCGAGGAACGGCATCACATCACCCCGGACACCCTGCGCCGCTACGCGCGGGGCAGCCTCCCGCCCGCCGCACTGCGGCACGTCGAACCGCACCTCGACACCTGCGGCTTCTGCCGGGACGCACTCCTGCGGGCCACCGATCCCGAAGCCCTCCACCGGGTGTGGCAGCGCATCGACCACGAAGCCGACGTGCCCGTGCCGGGCCCGATCGAGCGGGGCCTGCTCGCCCTGCGCGTCCCGGACCACATGGCACGCCTCCTGTCGGCCACGCCCGCCCTGCGGACCACCTGGCTCATCGGCGTACTCCTGACCCTGCTGTTCACCGCGCTGACCGCACGGCTCGTGGAACCCGACGCGCAGTCCCCGTTCACGTATCTCGCGGCGGCCCCGCTGCTGCCCGCGCTCGGGGTGGCGGTCTCGTCGAGCAGGCGCTGCGATCCCGCGTACGAGATCGGGCAGGTCGCCGCGCCCAGCGCGTTCCATCCGGTACTGCTGCGGGCGAGCGCCGTCCTCGCCAGCAGCGCGGCGCTCGCGGCGCTCGCCTCCCTCGTCCTGCCGCGGCCCGGCCTCGCCGCCTTCGGCTGGCTGCTGCCGATGTGCCTGCTGACCGTGGTGAGTCTGCTGCTCCTGCCCCGGTTCGGCCCCGTCGCCGCGCCCGCGGCCGCGGGCGGCGCCTGGCTGGGCGTCATGGCGCTCACCCACCGCTCCGAGGTGCTCTCCACCGCCGCCGGACAGACCGTCCTCGCGGCGCTGCTGCTCGTGGCGCTTCCCGCCCTGGTGTCCGTGCGGGCGAGCTTCGACTTCCAGAAGGGAATCAGCGCGTGACTTACGAGAGCTCCGTGCAGAGCGCCGGTACCGGTGCCGGGCGCGAAGAACCCACGGTACGCGTGGACGAACTCACCGTGCGCTATCGCCGGACCATCGCCCTCGACACCGTGAACCTCCGGCTCGGCAAGGGCGTCACGGGGCTGCTCGGCCCCAACGGCGCGGGCAAGACCACTCTGCTGCGCGCCCTCGCCACCGTCCTCGCGCCCACCGAGGGCCGCATCCGGGTCCTCGGCCTGGACCCGCTCGCCCCGCGCCCGCGCCAGGAGATCCGCCGCCGGATGGGCTACCTGCCGCAGGCACCCGGCTTCCACCGGCACTTCACCGCCTTCGAGTTCGTCGACTACGTCGCCATCCTCAAGGAGCACACCGTCCGCGCGGCACGCCACGACGAGGTGCGCCGGGTGCTCGACGCGGTCGGCCTCGGCGACGTACGCGGCAAGAAACTCAAATCCCTGTCCGGCGGCATGCGCCAGCGCGTCGCCCTCGCCTCCGCGCTGATCGGCGACCCGGACCTGCTGATCCTCGACGAACCGACCGTCGGCCTCGATCCCGAGCAGCGGCTGCGCTTCCGCGAACTCGTCGCCGACCTCGGCGAAGGCCGCACCGTACTGCTCTCCACCCACCAGACCGAGGACGTCAGCGCCCTGTGCCGACGCGTCATCGTCCTCGCCGCCGGTCGCGTACGCCACGACGGGACCCCGCCCGAACTCGGCGAACTCGCCCGCGGACACGTCTGGTTCAGCGCGGAACGCGATCCGCGCGCGGTGGCGGGATGGCGTACGGGCACGGGGCGGTTCCGCAACATCGGTACGCCGCCCAACGGGGCCGAGCTCGCCGAACCCACCCTCGAAGACGGCTACCTGCTGCTCAACTCCGCGGCGGAAGGCGGGATGACACGATGAGCCGGGATGACGCGATGGGCACGGTCGACCGGTCGGAGCGTGGTGTCCAGGCAGGTCCGGGTGCGGGCGGCCGGGGGACCGGTGCGGATGCCTCCGCGGCACCCGGCCGCCCTGACCCCGACCTCGGTTCCGACCTCGGTTCCGACCTCGGCCCTGGAGCCGGAGCCGGACCCGGACCCGGAGCCGGACCCGGCCCCGGGCGTGTGGCCGGAGTACGGGCGCTCGCGATGGCGGAGGGATGGCGGTTGCTGCGGCACCCCGTGTTCCTCGGTTCACTGCTCCTCTGCGTCGCCCTGTGGATCCACGCCACCGTCGTATCCGGCAGCACCGGCTTCCCCGTACTCCACGACGAGGACCGCCACCTGCAGAACCAGCTGCTGCTCCCGGCCGCCGGCACCTTCCTCGCCGTACACCTGGCGATGGTGCGGACGGCCCGCGACGGCACCGAGGACTGGTTCCTGAGCCTCGTCCTGCTGCCGTGGCAGCGCGCGGCGGCACTGCTGCTCGCCGTCCTCCCGGCGGTGCTGCTCACCGCCGCGCTCGCCGCGGGCCGCATGCTGTGGCTGGCCGCGCAGCCCGGAGCCGCGGGCAGCCCCTCGCCCGCCGAAGTCGCCACCGGACCGGTGGTCGTGCTCGTGGCGGGCGTGCTCGCCGTGCTGCTCGGACTCGTCAGCCGCTCGGTGGCCGCGGGGCCCATCGCCCTCGCCCTCCTCGCGATCAGCACCGTCATCGGCGCGCTCTTCCCCTTCGAGTCCTGGCGCTGGTGGGGCCTCGTCGCCGCCGAGGACGAACTGCACGCCGCCTTGCCCGCCGGCCTGCTGCACCGGCCCGCCGGCCAGCACCTCCTCTACCTCCTGCTGCTCGGCACCGCCTGCGCCGCGACGGCGGTCCTACGGGCCGGGCTCAAGCACCCGCTCGTACGAGTCATCCTCGCGGCAGGGCTTGCCGGAGCCGTCCTCATCGGGGCCTGGCACACCCGCCCCGCACCGGACAGCCTCGCCACGGCGCGGCAGCAGGCGCTCGAAGCACCGGCGGCGCAGCAGCAGTGCCGGGAGGCAGAGGTGCTGACCTCCTGCTTCTTCCCGGAGTTCGCGGACCGGGCCCCGCAGTGGGAGCAGGTCGCCGAAGGCATCCTGCGATGGGTGCCGCGGCAGGCGCGGGAACCGCACTACACCGTGCGCCAGCACATCACCCCGGTATCCGAGTCCAGCCTCGGCCAGTCCACCGCGCCCCTCGAAGCCTGGGCCGCGGACGACCGGCGGGCCGAAACCCCCGGCGCCATCGCGGTCGGCACGGCCTGGGGCGAAGGATCCGACCTCGCCCACGACACGGTGAGCGGCCTCGCCACCGCCTTCGCCGCACGCGTCGTCACCGGCGAACCCGCCCGCCCGGGGCCGCAGGACGCACTGCTGTGCGGCGGCCGGAGCGTACTGACCCTGTGGCTCGCGGCCCAGGCCACCGAGCACACCGCCGCGGCGATGCGCTCGCGGGCCGAGCGCAGCTTCGGCGGCCTCATCGGCTTCGGCAACGTCACGACCGTCGAATCCGAACGCACCGACCTCGACCTGGCGCTCCGCCTCCTGAACCTCCCGGCCGAGGAGGTGGGCGCACGCGCGAAGACCCACTGGACGAAACTCACCTCCCCCACCACGACCTCGACCGAGGCCACCCGCCTCCTGGGCCTCGACATCCCCGAACAGCCTTACCCGGCCGACTCGTTGTGCGGGTCGAGGTGAGCGGCGGCGAAGGCGGGCGGGGAGCCCGGAAGGAGGTGGCACCGGCCCTCCGTTCGCGACCGGAAGCCGACGGCCGTCCGGGCCCGGAAGCCGACGGCCGTCCGGGCCCGGAACCCTGCCGCCCGTCCCGCTCCGCATCTCGCTCCGCATCTCGCTCCGCATCTCGCTCCGCATCCCGCTCCGCATCCCGCTCGGCCGCGCTGGCCCGCCACGAGATCCGGGCCGCCCGCACCCTCCCCGCCCTGTGCGCGGCGGCCCTGGCCACCACGGTCTGCGCGGTACCCGCCATGGCGGGCCCCGACCTGGACCCGGCCGCGGCGGCGGTCCTCCTGCACATCGCCGCGGCTCTGACAGCCCTGGGCGTGGCCTTCACTCTCGACGACCCCGCCGGCGCGACCACGACGGTATGCCCCACACCGTGGTGGCTGCGCCGGACACTGCGCCTGGCCGCGGTGCTCCCCGTCCTCGCCGCCTTCTGGGGGCTCGACCTCCTCCTCGTACGCCATGCGCTACCGCCGGAACTGCGTGCGGCCCTCCCCGCCGGCGACCTGTCGGTGGAGGCCCTGGCCCTGATGCTGCTCGCCCTCACCCTCGGCCTCCTCGGCCTGCGCCTCACCGAGGGGCAGGGCGGCGGGCCGGTCGCGGCCGCCGGGCTGCTCGTTCTGGTGGTGGCCGTGACATCGCTGCCTCAGGAGGCCACGTTCTTCACGACACCCGAGGACACGACGCACTGGGACAGCGCGGCCGACCGCTGGCGCCTGACCGCAGTGGCCTGCCTGAGCGCCGCAGCGCTGCTTCTGCCATGTGCGCCGGGGCGCCGCCGCTGAACCGGCGGCGGGCGCGAAGAGGGTCCGGTTCCCCGTCATGGAGAACCGGACCCTCACCGGCGTACCGGAGCGGACCTCACTCCGCCTTGATCGCCTCCAGCATGTTCAGCTTCGCCGCCCGCCGGGCCGGCCACAGGGCCGCCAGGATGCCGACCACGCCGGCCAGGGCAAGGAAGATGCCCATACGGGTCCAGGGGATGACCAGGGTGTAGGTGGAGAGCAGGGATCGGAGGAGTTCGCCGGTTGCCCAGCCGAAGAAGACGCCGAGGGTGATGCCGAGGACGCCGCCGAAGAGGGAGATCACCACCGATTCCAGGCGGACCATCCGCTTGATGCCGGAGCGGTCGAGGCCGATCGCGCGGAGCATGCCGATCTCCTGGCGGCGTTCGAAGACCGACATGGCGAGGGTGTTGATCACGCCGATGACGGCGACCAGGACGGCCATCGCCAGCAGGCCGTAGAGCATGTTCAGGACCATGGTGAACATGCCGCCGATGGCCTTGGAGATGTCCTCCTTGTCATCGACGGAGATCGCCGGGTTCTGGCCGAGCGCCTTGACCAGCTTGTCCTTGGTCGCCGCCGAGGCGCCGTCCGAGGTCTTGAGCATGATCTGGGAGTCGGACGGAGTCTTCACGTGCGGGGTGAGGACGGAGGTGTCGACCATCAGGCCCTTGATCATCTCGTTGCCCTCGTAGACACCGACGATCTTGAGCTTGCCGCGCTCGCCGTCCTCGTAGACCGCTTCGATGCTCTGGCCGTGCTTCCAGCCGTACGCCTCGGCAGTCTCGGTGTCGACGACCGCGCTGTCGCCGGTCAGCTGGTTCCAGCCGCCCGCCTCGAAGTCCAGCTGGACGAGTTCGGAGATGGTGCTGCCGTTGACGCCGAAGAGCTGGTCCGCGCGTGAGCCGCCGTCCGTGGTGAACACCTTGGCGGGCGACTGTCGCAGCGGTGAGGTCGCCGTGACGCCGTCCGTCTTCGCGAGAGTCTTCTCGACCTCGGGGGAGAGCGGGGCGCCGTTGGCCATCGAGACCACGTAGTCGGTGCGCAGCGCCTCGGTGGCCATCTTGTCGATGGACTTCTGCAGGGTGCCCGCGATGACCGTGATGCCGGTGAGCAGGGTCAGGCCGATCATCAGCGCGGAGGCGGTCGCGGCCGTACGGCGCGGGTTGCGGACCGCATTCTGCCGGGACAGCTTGCCGGAGACGCCGAAGGCCTTCAGGAGCGGCGCGGCAAGTCCGATGACCGGGCGGGAGAGCAGCGGGGTGAGGATGAAGACGCCGATGACGAGGAGCGCGGCGCCCAGGCCCATCGGCAGCTTGGCGTCGGAGGCGGCCATGGTGCGCCCGTACAGTACGGCGGCGATACCGAGGCCGCTGAAGGCGGCGCCGATGGTGTTGCGGACCACCAGGCCCTTGGCGGTGGGCGTGGCGTGCAGTGCGTTCATCGCGGCGACCGGCGGGATCTTCGCGGCGCGGCGGCCCGGCAGATAGGCCGAGAGCATCGTGACGACGATGCCGACGGCGAAGGCGGAGATCACGGTGGCCGGGGCGATGACGGTCGGGCCGTCGGGCAGCCCGACGTTCGTACCGAGGAAGGCGCGCAGGCCGACGCCGATGCCGATACCGGCGGCGAGACCGACGACCGCGGCGACCAGGCCGACGAAGAAGGCCTCCACGAGCACGGAACGCGTGACCTGCCTGCGGCTCGCGCCCACCGCGCGCATCAGCGCGATCTCCCTGGAGCGCTGGGCGACCAGCATGGTGAAGGTGTTGGCGATGATGAAGATGCCGACGAACAGCGCGATCCCGGCGAAGACCAGCATGAACGTCTTGATGCCGGCGGTCCCCTCGTCGATCGCCTTCTCCTCGTCGGCGATCAGCCGGTCCGCGGTGTCCAGGTCCGCCGTCTTCGGCACGGAGGCGGCGAGCGCGTCGCGCAGCTCGGCCTGGCCGGTGCCCGGGGCGGCGGTGACGAGGATCCGGTCGTACTCGCCGGGCGCGGCGAACTGCTGCTGCGCGGTGGCGTTGTCGAAGGCGACGAGGGTGCCGCCCGCGGAGACCGAGCCGTTGTCGTCGGCGTCGAAGATGCCCACGATCCTCGGGGTGATCACCGGGCCGTCGACGGAGAGCCGTACGGTGTCGCCGACCTTGTATCCGGCGCGTTCGGCGGTCTTCGAGTCGAGCGCGATCTCGCCGCTGTTCCTCGGTCCGCGGCCCGATTCCATCGGGTAGCGGCTGTCCTCGCCACCCTTGCCCGGCAGGTAGTTGGTGCCGGTCGACGCCCAGCCGTCGCCGACCAGCTTCCCCTTCTTGTCTGCGACGGCGGTGTAACCGGAGACGGAGGCGGTCGCGGACGCGACGCCGCTCGTGCTTTCGACCTTGTCGAGCAGCTCCTGCGTCAGCTTCGGCGCCTGACCGGGCTTGCCCTCCGCGTTGTTGCGGCCCTCCCTGGGCGTGATGACGACGTCGATGTCCTGGTAGTTGGTCGACGCGTTGTTCTTGATGGCTTTCGAGACCGAGTCGGTGAAGACCAGGGTGCCGGAGACGAAGGACACGCCGAGCATGACGGCGAGCACGGTCATCAGCAACCGGGCCTTGTGCGCGAGCACGTTGCGCAAGGCGGTACGGAACATGGTGTGAAGTCCTGTGTGTTTGTACGGAGTCGGTTGCCGACGTGTCAGCTGGTGCGGCCCTTGGCGTCGAACCGCTTCATTCGGTCGAGCACCGAGTCGGCGGTCGGCTCGTACAGCTCGTCGACGATGCGGCCGTCGGCGAGGAAGACGACCCGGTCCGCGTACGCGGCGGCCACCGGGTCATGGGTCACCATCACGACCGTCTGCCCCAGCTCCCGTACCGAATTGCGCAGGAACCCGAGCACCTCCGCGCCGGAGCGCGAGTCGAGGTTTCCGGTCGGTTCGTCACCGAAGATGATGTCCGGCTTCGAGGCGAGCGCCCGCGCCACGGCGACCCGCTGCTGCTGCCCGCCGGAGAGCTGGGCGGGCCGGTGGGAGAGCCGCCCGCTCAGACCGACCATGTCGATCACCTGCTCCACCCACTGCTTGTCGGCCTTGCGGCCCGCGATGTCCATGGGGAGCGTGATGTTCTCGTACGCGGTGAGGGTGGGCAGCAGGTTGAAGGCCTGGAAGATGAAGCCGATCTTGTCGCGGCGCAGCTTGGTGAGCTGCCTGTCCTTCAGGGAACCCAGCTCGGTCTCGCCGATGCGCACGGAACCGCTGCTGAAGCTGTCGAGGCCGGCCACGCAGTGCATCAGCGTCGACTTGCCGGAGCCGGACGGGCCCATGATCGCGGTGAGCTGCGCCTGCCGGAAGTCGACGCTCACCTTGTCGAGGGCGACCACCTGGGTCTCACCCTGCCCGTAGACCTTGGTCAGCTCGGAGGCCCGGGCGGCTACGGCGGTGGCCTGGGCGGTGAGGGGGGTGGTGGTCACGGGGGCTGGCTCCTGTCGGGGCGGGGATCGGGACCGTTCCATCGTCGATGCCGATCCGCGCCGTGTAGTCAGCCGCAGCTCCGGTTTGCACGGCCGTCTTCAGACTGACTGCCGCACCCCGGTGTCATACCTGGGGATGAGGGGGACCCCGGGATGAGCGGGCCGCTGAGGGGCCGAGGACGGAGATCCCGCGGTGGTTGCGTTCACCCGAGGGGCGGAATTCCGTCAATCCTGTACCCACCGGCACACCTCGTCCCACCACGCCCCGACCGCACACACCAGGCACGCTCACCCGCCCGACCACTTCTGATACTCCATCAGGCGTCAATAAAATAAGACAACATCGGCCTGGGGTTGCGCTGTTCGGGGGATGTGTCCGGATAGGCTCGGACTCCGCTCAAGCGATCCCGCGGCCTGCCCGGATGGTGGAATGCAGACACGGCGAGCTTAAACCTCGCTGCCCCTCGGGGGCGTACCGGTTCGAGTCCGGTTCCGGGCACCTTCTCCGACTGCGGCTCAACGTCATGCGCCGGGACCCTGGCGGGTCGGAAGCCGTTGTCAACCACACTCGTCGGTATGGCGTGCGGCGAGTGCGCGGACGCCGCGTCGCAGACGGCGGAAGTAGGTGGCGCGGCTGAGGGCGAGTACGGGCCGGTGGCCGGGGGCGTCGTGGAGTGCGGCGGCCGACCGCACCGCCGCAGGCCCGTGGTCAGTCGGACGTGGTGTTGAACCTCCACGGTCCAGTGCCCGCGGATCGCGGCGGCAGGCTCGGGCATCGAAGGTTGGGATTGCCCCTCCTTGCCTGCTCGTGATTCGCCGGCAGCGCCGTCAAGTTTGAGAAATGTGACGGTCAGTGATCCGGAATGGTTGCTACCTCAAGAAATGCTCAAGCATATGAGTAATTCCCAGGGGTATCGGCTCATTTCACTACCTCGAGTTGATATGTGCATGCTAATCTCGGCGCGCTCGGGCGAGTCGGGTAAAGCCCGTCGCATCTGCTCGCAGCACATGCATGCCTCAATAGGTTGAGGGGCGCCCCACCTGGCCGTCGGGCGCCCCTCACACCCCACGTACCGATCCTGTCTGGAGGCGTTAGTGAGGCGTACCAGGAATGTAGTGCGTTGGAGACGCGCAGCAAACCGAACCTTCCGTTCGATCTCGTTGCCGCTGGTCACAGCCGGCGCACTGCTGCTGAGCGCGGGAGCGACTCAGGCGGAAACCCGTGATCAAGCTCCGCGGGCAGCGAAGGCTCAGGCGCCGGAGCCGAGCGCTGACACGGATGGCAGGAAATCCGCACCTGCGCCGGTGTCGCTCGACGTCAAGGGGCCCGTGGCCCTTACCGGCCGAGTGAGTGATGACGTTCGTCTTGAGGACGCGCGCATCAGTGTCTGGGCGCGGCCGAACCAAGATGTCCAACGGAAGCTCAAGAAGGGCGACACGGTCCCTCGCTTCAAGTTGCCGCGGTCGGCCGTGACGGCAGAAGGTGACGAATTCGCGATCACCCTCGACCGTAAAACCCTGAAGAAGAAGTTCATCTGGGCCGGCGACATCGTTCAGCTGGAGGTCGAGATATACGACCCGAAGACCAAGAAGACGGCCTTCACCACTGCTTCGGTTCGATCCGTCGGGGACAAGCTGAGTGGGCGGAAATGGGCGGATCCGCTGAACACCCCACAGTCGGGCCCTCGGCCGCGACTCGCGGCGCTGGAACCGGTCGTGCTCGATGTCACCCTGCAGCAAGCGCCCAGTGCGCTCGACGCGGACATCGACCACTGCGGAACTCAGAAGGTGTTGGACGAGTGGGACGCCTGGTCGGAAATCGGAGAAACCTACCCTGTCGATGACGGGGGAGGCGGCATGAAGTTTTCCACGGGGGCCTCCGCGAAGTTCAGTGTCGCCGTGAACCTCGATTTCCCCACCGGTAGCTGGTCCGATGAGAGCAGCTCGACCATGACGACGGAGAAGACGTACGAGTGGCCGTCGTGGGGAATTGCCGCAGATGCAGACGTCGGAAAGCCGCGCAAGTACCAGGTGGAAGTGCGATACCAGCTCATCAAATGCAGCGTTCCGCCGTACAACATGAAGTCCTGGCACGTGTTGTATCCGAGTGACTACACGGGTCTGGCGAGGCATCAGGTCGTGGAGCGACCGGATTGGATCGGCCGCGACTTCACGAAATGCGGTCCGGTGACGTCATCGCTGTGGAGCCGATCCGAAGGTGAAGGGGGTTCGCAGGGAAACACCTGGAAAGCGTCAAAGGGAATTACGGAACTCGGTGGCTGGGCGGGCGGCTTTGATCTGAAGACCGAGCGGGAATGGTCCAAGGACTCCACGATCACCTATAAAATGGGTGGAGCGGAAGGCGCCAACTGGCTCTGTGGATCGGATGAAAAGCCGGGGCTTGCCAGTCAGATAGGTCAGTTCTCCAAGATTCTTCCGGAGGACTGCTCCGACCTCAAGACCCCTGTGGCGACTGATGTGCAAGCCAAAGCCTCACCCGAGGCGACTTTCAACAACTACGCAAAGACCACCCCGAACGGCTGGACCGGAGGTGACTCGACTTACTCCGTTCGCTTGCCCGACGGAAGAATCCTCTGGCTTTACTCGGACACCTTCCTGGGGCCGCTCAACTCCGACGGAACCCGGCCGACCAGCGCGCCGATGGTGAACAACACGTTCGTGATCCAGGACGGGAGTTCACTCTCGACCATCCACGGAGGAACCAGTAGCTCCCCGGCCGCGATCATGCCTCCGCCGGCGACCTCCACTCCCGAGCACCCCCGTTGGTACTGGCTCGGTGACGCAATGATCGCCACGGTGGACAAAGAAAAGCGTCTTCAGGTGATCTACCATCAGTGGGAGAAATACGGTCCTGGAGGCTGGGATTTCGGGATGGAGAAGGTCGTTGTCGCGACTTTCTCGCTGAGTAATCTGAAGAGCCCGATGTCAGTGAAGGAAATCCCGGTTGCGTCCGACCGGGAGAGCCGCATCCAATGGGGCGCCGCCGTCCTGCCTGCCTCGATGAGCGGGGACGGGTATACCTACATCTACGGCATCGATGACGCTCCGACCAACAAGGCTCTCAGGATTGCGCGGGTGAAGGGTAGCGACCTGTCCAAAGTGGACAAATGGGTCTACTACAACGCGAATCTCATGTCGTGGGAGCCGGACTGGGAAGACGGCACCAACTCCACGGTCGGCGTCGCGAATGAATTCAGCGTCACCAAGTGGGATGAAGGGAATGGGTTTGTTTTGATCAGTCAGGACAGCCTTGACGCCTTCAGCGCCAAGATCAGAATGTGGTCCAACTGTCGGCCGTGGGCGTTCGGACGGGCTTTGGACCGGGATGTTCTCTATCAGATGCCGGAAGTTGGCCTATTTGGTAGCTACGGCGACGAGAACATCTTCGCCTACAATGCCCATGTGCATCCAACGCTGACGGCCGGCGGTCGCTGGACGTTGTCCTATAACGTCAACAGCTTCGACTCGACCGTTGGGCCCGAAGGTGCGCACTACCGTGATCCGAGCATCTACAGGCCACGTTTCGTTTCGTTCCGGCTGACTCCTGCAGATTGACTCCTGCAGGTTGACCCCTGCAAAGTCTGGCGCGTTCGCAGCTGGACTTCGATGCAGGAACCCGCCCGTAGCGCCGAGGAGCCGTTCCATGGTCGTTGAGATGGTCCGCCAATGTGTGTCTCGATCACGTCGTCGGCGGACCATCCGACCGTTGCTGCGCATCGCTGTCGGCGTGTTTGCGGGAGGAGTTGTTCTCTTCGCGACAGCCGCGGATGCGCCGCGGTCCGCCGCCGGTATTCTGAGTGCACAGAATGCCGGCGGTTACGTCGTGATGAGCGAACCGGACAGCCATCCTTGGGTGGCGACATTCGGTTCATATCTGTTGTGTAAAACGGGCGACCATGCGGTCACCATCAAGCGAGTGCGCTACCGAACACACGTTCGTCCGGTTGATGTCGGCCTGGTGCTGCGTGAAGTGGGCAGTGATGCGAGCGTCCTCGTATCGGCAGCGGGAGAGCCTCCGGATTTCGTTGATCCGGAAGGTGGCACGCGCCATGAGCTGAACGGGGCATTCAAGCCGCTGCGTGCAGAGCAGCGTATCGAGCGGTCGTGTGAAGGTCCCCGCTACAAGCACGGATTCACCGAGCTCCTCTTCGTTGTGAAGGCCGATCGAAGCGGAGCTGTTATCGATCAAGTGCGAATCGACTATGTTGTCGGCGGGTATTCGGGGCAGTACACGATTGACCTGAACGGGAAGATGGTTCTCTGCGGCGACGCCGTGGGAGACGATGACATTCGGGCATATTGTGACGATGCGCGGAGTGAAGGCTGACGAGACCGGCGCGCCCTTGCCCCACGCCAAGCTTGCTGGACCGCGCGCGGTCCGTGAGGGCATGTCGAACATCGCTACGATCCGCGTCCATGAACGACGACGTGCGCAACGTACTGCTCGGCATAGCGGCCTCGGCGATCAGCGCCGGTCTCGGATGGTTCACACGCACGTATCTGTGGCGCCGGGCGCTGCGGCGCAGGCAACGGTTCTTCGGTCTTGCGTCGGGGGCGGAGTGTCTGCTCGTGGTCAACGGCAAGGCTGGGGACTCCCGTTGGTCGGTCGCCCGGCGTGATGTGTTCGCGCTGCTCGAACTGTCCACCCTGATCAAGGAGTGCGGCGCCGATGCGGAGATCGTCGAGCACGACACCACCCGCCGCGGGCTCGGCGCGATGACCGAGTTCTGTATCGGCGGCCCGGTCTCCAGCCGGCGCATGGCGGCCCATCTGCGCAACCGGCTCCCCGGCTTCACCATGAACACGACGGACGCCTCCGGCCCGGACTGCGGAGCCATCACCGTCGACGGCCATACGTACCGCATGGACCCGGGAAGCGTGGAGTACGTCCTCCTTGCGCGCCTGTCGGACCACGCCGACCCGCAGCACACCCGGCCGGCCTTCCTCATCTGCGGCCAGCACTCCAATGCCAACCACGCCGCGGCCCGTTACCTGGCCCGCCACCACGCCAGGCTGGCCGCCACCTACCGCAACCGCACGTTCTGCCTCCTCCTCAAGGTCGTCGACTCCGAGGCGTACGGCCCGAACGCGATCGAGCCGGTCGCCGACGTCACCGCGGCGGCGACGGTCGCGCGCTCCGTCTGAGCGCCGCCGTACCTTCGCCGCCGGTCGCGCGGGGGAGTGGCCGCCGCGGTTCGTGCAGTGGTCATAAGTGCGGGTTATGACCACCCATCCAGGACGCGTCTACCGGCGGCTTTGTGCCCGGCGCACGCTGGGCTCATGGTTCTCAGGAGTCTTGAACGTTCCGAGCTGCGCGGCGCCCCGCGGGGCGGCCGCGGCCCGGTGGGATCGGTGATGCGGCGGAACGCGCCCGGCCTTGCGCTGGCCGGTGGCGGGGTGTGCGGTGCGTACGCGGTGCATGCGCTGTGGCCCGCGGTGCCGAGTCTCACCGCCGCCGTCGTGCTCGGGATCGTGGCGGCGCATCTGCCGTACGTGGGCGGGTTCGTGCGGGGTGCGGGGCGGGCCGGGCTCTCGGCCGCCGGGAAGCGGCTCATGCGGGCCGGGATCGTGCTGCTCGGGCTCAAGCTCGGGCTCGGTGATGTGGTGGCGCTCGGCTGGGAGAGCCTGGTCATGGTGGCCGGGGTCGTCATGGCCACGTTCTTCGGAACGCGGTGGCTGGGGCGGCGCATCGGGCTGTCCGAGGATCAGTCGCTGCTCGTCGCCACCGGGTACGCGATCTGCGGGGCATCGGCGATCGGGGCGGTCGCGGGTGTGCTCGGCAAGGGGGAGCGGTGCGGGGAAACCGAGGGCCGTGAACGCTTCGAGGCGGAGGTCGCCGCCGCTGTCGCGCTCGTCACGCTCTGCGGCACGCTCGCCATCCTCGTGCTGCCACTGCTGCAAGGGCCGTTGGGGCTCGATGCCGTGGAGTTCGGGCGGTGGGTCGGGGCCGGGGTGCACGACGTCGGGCAGGTCGTCGCCACCGCGCAGACCGCGGGGCCGGAGGCGCTGACCGAGGGCGTGCTCGTCAAGCTGATCCGCGTCGCGATGCTCGCGCCGTTGGTCGCGGGGGTGGGGATCGCGGTTCGGCGCGGACGGCGCGATCCCTTGCGGGGAGCAGGCCCCGTGCGGGGGGCAGGCCCCGTGCGAGGAGCGGGCCCCGTGCGGGGCGAGGGTGGGCGGCGGCGGGAGCGGCGGCCGGCTCTGGTGCCGCTGTTCGTCGTCGGGTTCCTCGCGATGGTCGTGCTGCGCAGCAGCGGGCTGATCGGGCCGGGACTTCTCCATGCCGCCGATGTCGCGCAGGAACTGCTGCTCGCCGCCGCCCTCTTCGGCCTCGGCACCGCCGTGCACCTTCCCGCCCTCACCCGCTCCGGCGCGAAGCTCGCCGCCCTGGGGCTGGGCTCCTGGGTTCTGGTCGCCTCGGCCTCGTATGCGGGTGTGCTGCTCACGGCCTGAGGCGCGAACCCGCCGCCGACGTACGCGGAGGGCCGCTGTCGGCGGCCGGTTCGTGCGCGGAGGCGGTTCCGGGCGGTTGTTCGTGCGCGGAGGGCCGTTCCCGGCGGTCAGCGTGATGCGGGGGCGGTCCTCCGCGTACGGGCGGCGGGCCGTGTCCGTCGGTGGGCCGACGGCGGCTCAGGTGTTGGGGCGCTTGCCGTGGTTCGCCTTCTTCTTCTTGCGGGCCCTGCGCTTGTTGCCACGCGTCGACATGAGGCCTCCCTGATTCATGTGGTTCGGGGTGATTTGCCCCGTCGTGCCGAGTCTAGGCTCGCGCCCCGTCCCCGGCGCGAGGAACAGTGGGGGATGCCACGTCGTTCAGGGGGTAGGAAAAGATCCTCCCTGAGCATTAGGGTGCGTCTTTTGCGAACGCATTACTCTTGACCTAAGGCCGCGCAGGGTGGCCACGGAGGAGTGAGATGAGGAGCAGTAACCCGGTCTTCTCGCGACGGGGATTCAGCCGCGACAACGGCCAGGCAGGATTCAACGCCGGGCCGCAGGCCGGGGGCCCCGCCGTAGGCACCCAGGGCAACCCGTACGCGGGCGGCAATCCTTACGCGCAGCAGCCCACCGCAGCGCCGACCAACCCGTACGCGCAGAACCCCTACGCGCCGCAGCAGGGCGCGCCCCAGGCCCCGGTCACCACCGGCGGCCGGATGACGATGGACGACGTCGTGGCCCGTACGGGCATGACGCTCGGTCTGGTCATCGTGGGCGCCGCCTTCGCCTGGATCACCGACCTGAGCCTCGGCCTGGCCATCGGCGCCGGTCTCGTGGCGATGGTGCTCGCCCTGGTCCAGTCGTTCAAGCGCAAGCCGATGCCCGCGCTGATCCTGACGTACGCCGCTCTAGAGGGCCTGTTCCTCGGCGCCATCAGCAACTACGTCAACACGTTCGTGGCGGAGGGCGCGGCCATGCAGGCCGTCCTCGGCACGATGGCCGTGTTCGTGACGATGCTCGTGCTCTACAAGACGCGCATCGTCCGGGTCACCGCCCGCTTCACGCGCTACCTGATCATCGCCGCCAGCGCCTTCCTGATGCTGACCGCCGTGAACCTGCTGTTCATGGTGTTCGCGGGCGGTGACGGCCTGGGCTTCCGCTCCGGCCCGATGGGCATCGTCTTCGGCATCGTCGGCATCCTGCTCGGTGCCTTCTTCCTCGCCCTCGACTTCAAGCAGGTCGAGGACGGCATCACCTACGGCGCCCCGCGCGAGGAGTCCTGGATGGCGGCCTTCGGCCTCACCATGACCCTGGTGTGGATCTACCTGGAGATGCTGCGACTGATCGCCATCCTGCAGGGCGACGACTAGCAGTACGCCTGTCGTAGGCGGCGCCTGCCGTGAACGGCAGTACGCGAAGGGGCTCCCGGTCCGGCCGGGAGCCCCTTCGGCGTATGCGCAGCCGCGGCTTCTCAGCGGAGCCTGCGCGCTGCCTTCCTCATGTCGTACTCGTGGATGATCGCTTTGGCGTGTCCGTGCGCGAGGTCGTACTCCTGGCGGAGCCAGCTGACCTTGTCGTCGAAGCGGAGGAACGCGGGGCCTTCCTCGACGGCGCGGAGCCAGTCGGCGACTTCGCGGCCGGTGGCGTGGGGGATGCGGGCGAGCAGATTGCGGTGGGTCTCCTCGGAGCTGACAAGGGACATCGGCGCCTCCGGACGCTGGCGTATCTGGCGATATGGGGTCGGAAGTCCTCTTCAGGCCACCGTGCCTGAGTGCGGGGGCATTGGCAATGCCCCGTGAGCGGCGCATAGGCTCGTTCCGTGCTTGATACGACGCCGCTCGACGCTGCCGTGGACCATTTCGCCGACCGGCTGCGTGCCGCGCCGCAGAGCAGGCTGCAGAGAGGTGCGGCGGCCCAGGCGCTTGCCCTGGCCAGGGAGTTGGCGCGGCGTGCCCAGATCATCGAGGGCGTCGAGGGCGGGCTGCGCGAGATGAACGATGCCGGGATGTTCGCCGTCGCCGATCAGGTGACGGTCGCCGGGCGGGATCTGGCGGTGGCTCTGACGGGTGCGGAAAAGGCCCCGGAAGAGGGACCGGGCGCGGGACCGGGCGCGGGGCCGGAAGAGGGATCGGGCGCGGGGCCGGGAAAGATTTCGGCCACGCGTGAGGCGCTCGCGGAAGCGGTGGCGCTCGTGGAGGAGGCGCAGCGGCGCGCGGGAGTGTGATCTGACAGCGCGTGTGATCTGACAGTGCGAGTGCGCCGGGGTGCCCAGGACGGGCACCCCGGCGCACTCGCCGTACGGGTCGAACTCTGCGGACCTACGCGGAGGCGATGACCCGGTCCGCCAGGATGTACACGTTCTCGTCCCCGCACGCGAACGTCAGCGAGTACGCACCGGAGACACCCGAGCCGCCGAGCAGCACCGGGGTGTCACCGCCCTGCAGCGCCGCGGCCAGGCGCTCCGCCGTCTCCCGGTGGCCGGGGGTCATGCAGAGCGTGGTGCCGTCGGCGAAGACGTAGACGTCGAGCGTGCCGAGCGGGCCGGGGCGGACGTCGCTGAGCGCGGTACGGGCGTCGGCGAGCGCGGCCAGGCGGTCCACGGTGTGCTCGTGGTCGCCGGAGAGCGAGGTGCTCTCCTGGGCGGGGCCCATCGACTGCACGGGCACGAAGTCGGGGTGCGAGGGGTGGCGGCGGCGGGCCGCGGCCAGCTCGGGGGAGTCGCCGGGGTACTCCTCGATCCGCGCCAGCTCCTCGGAGGCGGCGATCTCCTCGGCCGTCTCCGGGAACTCCAGATCGCGTTCGAGCGCCTCCAGGTCCAGCTCGCCGACCTGGCGCTCCAGGCCCGCGAAGTCCGACTGGCGCGGCAGGAACAGCTCCTCGGCGAGGTTCGGCGGCAGTCCGCCGAGCAGCGAGGGGGCGTCGGCGGCGTCCCGCGCCTCCTGCGCGGCCCAGAACGCGCGGGCCTCGGCGAGCTCACGCTCGCGCTCCTCGGCCAGGGCCTCGGCGACGGCGCTGCGGATGGCGGCCGTGTCGGGGCGGTCCGAGGCCGTGCGGGCCGCGGGCACGCGCGCCTCGGCGGCGGTGCGGTCGGCGGCCAGCTCGGACCGCAGCGCGGATATCTCCCGCCGCAGGCCCCGCACGGTGTGCAGCGCCGTGGCGCCGGCCAGCGCCGTGGCAGCGGCGGCGGCGAGCAGCAGGACACTCAAGGTGGCACTCACTGACGTACTCCTGATTTCAAAGTCGACCCCCGACTTCCTACAACAGCTTGGCGCCCGGTTCCTCACCCTGTCAGTGGAGAAGGTCACGAATCGGGCGGGTCGTTTGACCTCACCCGAATGGGGGTACGTCGCTGACCTGCGCAAACGGCACTCCCCCAGGACGTAGGTCACATCCTGGGGGAGATTGAGTCACGTACGGGTGTCAGCTGTGTCGCCCGGTGGCCGTACGCGGGAGGCCGCCGGTCAGCTGAGGCGCTCGATGACCATCGCCATGCCCTGGCCGCCGCCGACGCACATGGTCTCCAGACCGAACTGCTTGTCGTGGAACTGCAGGCTGTTGATCAGGGTGCCGGTGATGCGGGCGCCCGTCATGCCGAAGGGGTGGCCGACGGCGATCGCGCCGCCGTTGACGTTCAGCTTGTCGATGTCGATGCCCAGGTCGCGCTGCGAGGGGATCACCTGCGCGGCGAAGGCCTCGTTGATCTCGACCAGGTCGATGTCGTCGATCGTCATGCCCGCGCGCTTCAGCGCCTGCTTGCTCGCCTCGACCGGGCCCAGACCCATGATCTCGGGGGACAGGCCGGTCACGCCGGTGGAGACGACGCGGGCGAGCGGGGTCAGGCCCAGCTCACGGGCCTTGGTGTCGCTCATGACGACCAGGGCCGCGGCGCCGTCGTTCAGCGGGCAGCAGTTGCCGGCGGTGATCAGGCCGTCGGGGCGGAAGACCGGCTTGAGGCCGGAGACGCCCTCCATGGTGACGCCCGCGCGCGGGCCGTCGTCCTTGCTGACCACCGTGCCGTCGGGGGTGGTGACCGGGGTGATCTCGCGCTCCCAGAAGCCGTTCTTGATGGCTTCCTCGGCGAGGTTCTGCGAGCGGACGCCGAACTCGTCCATGTCCTGACGGGTCACGCCCTTGAGGCGGGCGAGGTTCTCCGCGGTCTGGCCCATCGCGATGTACGCGTCGGGCAGCAGGCCGTCCTCGCGCGGGTCGTGCCAGGTGGAGCCGGTGGACTGGGCGACCTCGGCGGTACGGGCCTCGGCGTCCGCGAAGATCGGGTTGTGGGTGCCGGGCATGCCGTCGGAGGAACCGTTGGCGAAACGCGAGACGGTCTCCACACCGGCGGAGATGAAGACATCGCCCTCGCCGGCCTTGATGGCGTGCAGCGCCATCCGGGTGGTCTGCAGCGAGCTGGAGCAGTACCGGGTGATGGTGCAGCCCGGCAGGTGGTCCATGCCCATCTGGACCGCGACGATACGGCCCAGGTTGTGGCCCTGCTCGCCGCCGGGCAGACCGCAGCCGAGCATCAGGTCGTCGATGTCCTTCGGGTCCAGCTCGGGGACCTTGGCCAGGGCGGCCTGGATGATCGTGGCGGTGAGGTCGTCCGGGCGCAGCTCCTTCAAGGAGCCCTTGCCGGCGCGGCCGATCGGGGAGCGGGCGGTGGAGACGATCACGGCTTCGGGCATCACGGGCTCCGGTTCTCGGGGACGGCGGCTGAGCTGGGCGTCGTTTCGGCGCGGCCGAGTGGGAAGTTACCCGTACGTACGGTCAAGTTCACCGGCTACGGCCTGTGACGCCCGCCTCTTTCTGAGCATGCGCTTAGGAATCCTGTTGCTAAGCGTACGCTCAGCGCCCCGATTTCGGTATGGGGTGCCGCGGGCGGGGTGTCCGCACCGCGTCACCGCGATGCGGACACCCCCGGCCCGGCACGCCGTACCGCCGCTACTCAGCGGACCCGCTACTTCGCGGTCCCCGCTACTCCGCAGCCCTCGCTACTTCGCAGACCCCACGAACGCCAGCAGGTCCTGCGCCGTGAGCACCCCGACCGGCTCCCCGCCGTCCATGACCACCACGGCGCTCGCCTGCGCGAGCGCCTCACTGAGGCGGGCGACCGGCTCACCGCTGCCGACGGCGGGCAGCGGCGGCGCCATCTGCTCCTCGATGGTCTGCTTCAGGCTCGCCGAGCCCGCCACCAGGGCGGCGAGCAGGGCGCGCTCGGAGATCGAGCCGATGAGCTCGGCCGCCTTGATGTCGGTGTGCGCCTCGTCCGACTCGCCGGGCGACTTGACGACGGGCAGCTGCGAGACGCCGTACTCGCGCAGCACCCTGACCGCCTGCTCGACCGATTCGTCCGGGTGGATGTGCAGCAGGGAGGGGATGCCGCCCTCCTTCTCGCGCAGCACGTCGCCGACCGAGGGCCCGGACTCCTCCAGGAAGCCGTACTGGGCCAGCCACTCGTCGTTGAAGACCTTCGAGAGGTAGCCGCGCCCGGAGTCCGGGAGCAGCACGACCACCACGTCGTCCTCGCCGAGCTCCCGCGCCACCTCGAGCGCCGCCACGACCGCCATGCCGCAGGAGCCGCCCACCAGGAGGCCCTCCTCCTTGGCGAGGCGGCGGGTCATCTGGAAGGAGTCCTTGTCGGAGACGGCGACGATCCGGTCCGTCACGTTCCGGTCGTACGCGGTCGGCCAGAAGTCCTCGCCGACGCCCTCGACGAGATACGGGCGCCCGGAGCCACCCGAGTAGACGGAGCCCTCGGGGTCGGCGCCGATGACCTTGACCCGGCCGTCACTGACCTCCTTGAGATAGCGGCCGGTGCCGGAGATGGTGCCGCCCGTGCCGACGCCCGCGACGAAGTGGGTGATCTTCCCCTCCGTCTGCTCCCACAGCTCGGGGCCCGTGGTCTCGTAGTGCGAGCGCGGGTTGTTGGGGTTGGAGTACTGGTCGGGCTTCCAGGCGCCGGGGGTCTCACGGACGAGACGGTCGGAGACGTTGTAGTACGAGTCGGGGTGCTCGGGGTCGACCGCGGTCGGGCAGACCACGACCTCCGCCCCGTAGGCCCGCAGGACGTTGATCTTGTCGCTGGAGACCTTGTCCGGGCAGACGAAGATGCACTTGTAGCCCTTCTGCTGGGCCACGATGGCGAGTCCGACACCGGTGTTGCCGGAGGTCGGCTCGACGATCGTGCCGCCGGGCTGCAGCTCGCCGCTCTGCTCGGCGGCCTCGATCATGCGCAACGCGATGCGGTCCTTCACGGACCCGCCCGGGTTGAAGTACTCGACCTTGGCCAGGACGGTCGCCCTGATGCCCTCGGTCACCTTGTGGAGCTTCACCAGCGGGGTATTGCCGACGAGGCTGATCATCGAGTCGTGGAATTGCACCGTTGTCTCCGGGTTCTCCGGTCTTCTGCCTGGGTCGGCGTCAGCTTAAGCGTCCGGCGGAGGGGCGGCGTGTCACTCGTGCGCACCGGCCTGCGGAGATTGGGGGACCGGGCGGACGGGGCAAGCAGTTGTTGTGAGGCGCCGCGTGACGCAGCGGTGGGAACGGGAGGTGGCGGCGGTCCATGTCGAGGGCGAGAGTGGCACGGCGTATCGCCGCGGGCGCGGCGTTCGGCGGCGGCGGGATCGGGCTCGTGGGTGCGGCCGCCGTGGGCGTGGTGCTCGCGGAGGTGCAGCTGGCCAAGCGGACGGTGGGCAACGGGGTCGCACCGATCCCGCCGCGTGCGGGCGGCCTGTACGGGCGCTCGTACGACGCGGGCGGTACGCCGCTGCGGCTGACCATGCTCGGCGACTCGACGGCGGCCGGCCAGGGCGTACGGCGGGCGCGGCACACCCCGGGCGCCCTGCTCGCCCAAGGGCTCGCGGCGGTCGCCGAACGGCCCGTGGACCTGCTCAACGTGGCGCTGCCCGGCGCGCGCTCCGACGACCTCGACCGCCAGGTGACCCTCGTGCTCGCCAACCGGGGACCCGCCCCGGACGTCTGCGTGATCATGATCGGGGCGAACGACGTCACGCACCGGATGCCGCCCACCCAGTCCGTCCGCCACCTGTCCGCGGCGGTACGGCGGCTGCGGACGGCCGGTGCGGAGGTGGTGGTCGGCACCTGCCCCGACCTGGGTTCGGTGGAGCAGGTGTACCAGCCGCTGCGGTGGCTGGCCCGCCGCGTCTCCCGCCAGCTCGCGGCCGCCCAGACGATCGGCGTCGTCGAACAGGGCGGCCGCACCGTGTCCCTGGGCGATCTGCTCGGCCCCGAGTTCGCGGCGAACCCGCGGGAGATGTTCTCGCTCGACAACTACCACCCCTCGGCGGAGGGGTACGCGACCGCGGCGATGGCCGTGCTGCCCACGGTGTGTGCCTCGCTCGGCCTGTGGCCGGAGGCGGAGGAGCGGCCGGAGGCCGCCCGCGACGAGGGCTTCCTGCCGGTCGCGCGCGCCGCCGTACAGGCCGCGGCGGAGGGCGGTACGGAGGTGACGGCGGCGATGCCGACCGGCCGCCGCGGCCCATGGGCCCTCCTCAAGCGCCGCCGCCGTCAGCGCATCGAGGAACCGGAACCGGAACCGGAGCCGGGGCCGGAGCCGGAGCCGGAGCCAGGTTCGGCGACCGCCCAGGGGGCGACTCAGGGGACGGCACCGGGGACGGCCCGGGAAGCGGCCCGGGGGACGGCGGGACCGGCAGGCTCGGTCCAGGGGTGACGGCTCGCCTCGGCTCGGGGGCGGGCGTCCGGCCTCCGCCACCTGCCCCCGTCAGCTCCGCCGGGCCTTCTTCCTCGACCCCGAGCTCAGGCGGGTGCGCAGGACAGCCACCCCGTCCCCCTCGAGCTCCTCGCAGGCCGCCGTGCGGCCCGCCATGGCCATCACGAGCGAGAGGGTCGGCCCCCGGAGCAGTTCCCCCGAACCGGCGGCGAAGGGACCGTCCGTCGCCTCGACCCGCAGGTCCTCGACGGCGGTCCTGCTCGCGACGGTGAAGTCGCGGCCCGCGAAGAACCGGGCCACGGCGGTCGTCGTGGCCACCGGAGGGGTCCGTACGAGCCCCAGCGGCCGCCGGATGTCCTCGCCGTGGACGACGATCTCGCCCAGCCACGCGGCCGTATGGCCGGACGGTCCCGCGGGCCCGGAGACCACCTCTTGGAACCGACGCAGGGTCTCCTGAGGGGTGGCGCCGCGGTGCTCGGCGAGCCGCCGCTCGTTGTGCACATCGGGGTCGAAGCGCGCGGCCAGCATGCTCAGCAGCCAGCGCCACATCGGCGTACTGGCGCCCGCCGTCAGATGGGCCACGACCTCCTCCACCGTCCAGCGCCCGCACAGCGAGGCCTGCGCCCACCGGGCCTCGTCGAGCCCGGCGAGATCCCGGGCGAGCGCCTCTCGCTCGACGTGGACCGCCCGTTCCAGGGCTTCGCGGGTTTCCGGGATGTGTGGTTCAGATGCAGCCATGGGCGGCCTCCAGAGATCCGGTGTCCTGCTTCAGACCCCAGCCGCCGCCCGAACTCATCGCTCGCCCTCGAACTCATCGGTCACACCCGACTCCGTGCCGCCCCCGATTCCGTACCGTCCCCGATTCCGTACCGCGCCGAGTGCGTACCGCCCCAAACTCCCTACCGCCCCCGGAGCTCAGTCCTCCCAGTCCGGCTCCTCGCGGCGCTCCCGGCGCCCGCGCCCGAAGCTCGGGAACCTGTGGAGGGCGTGCACCGTGTTCACGCCCACGATGCCCAGCCATGCCACGAACAGCCCGGCGAGCCCCGCGTTGGCCACGGCGATCGCCGAGAGCGGGATCGCCAGGAGGAGCGAGACGACGGCGAAGCCGAAGCGCTCGCCCCACGCGTCCACCGGACCGCGCGGCGTGCGGGCCTCGCGCGCGACCGTCATCTGCTGCTCGGCCATCAGCCGTCGCATCCGGCGGTCGACCGTCGTGTCCAGACGGTCCTCGATCTTCCCCAGGAACGAGTCGACCAGGGCGTGCTCGTACTCCTCGCCGAGCTCCCTGCGGGTGTGCAGGGTCGCCTGGAGTTCCTTCTTCAGCTCAGCGTCTCGGGCATCCATGCCCCCACGCTACGAAGCGGGGGCACCGGGCGCAGTGGGGCTAACCCCCGGGTTCGCCCTCGGGCTTCCCCTTGCCCGATTGCATATGCTCATGCAGAGTGCGTGAGCGCTGAATATCCGGGCTGTACGAGGGGACCTGACGACCATGACCGACAACCCGGCCACGCGCCTGCAGCGGCTGTTCGAGGGCCACCGCCTCACGCCCACCCAGCGCCGCATCGCGCACTGCATGGTGCGCCGCGCGGCCGACGTGCCCTTCCTGTCCTCGGTCGAGCTCGCCGAGCTCGCCGGCGTCAGTCAGCCCTCGGTCACCCGCTTCGCGGTGGCACTCGGCTTCGACGGCTATCCGGCGCTGCGCAGACACCTGCGCGAGGTGGTCCCGGCGGACGCGGACGCCCCGGCCGAGCTCAACGAGTACCAGCAGGCCGTCGAGGCCGAGATCGAGAACCTGCGCCACCTCGCCTCCGTCCTCGCCGACCCAGCCCCTGTCGAACGCGCCGGCGCCCTGCTCGCCGCCTCGAGCCCGCTCCCGGTGCTCGGCCTGCGCGCGGCCGCCTCCCAGGCCTACGGCTTCGCGTACTTCGCCGCCAAGGTGCACCCGGACGTCCGGCTCCTCGACGAGGGCGGCACCATGCTCGCGGACCGCCTCGACGCCGCGGTCCGCGCGGGCGCCACCGCCCTGATCTGCTTCGCCCTGCCGCGCCACCCGCGCGAGGTCGTCGACGCCCTCGCCTACGCGAAGTCCCTCGGCCTCACCGTCGTCACGGTCGCGGACTCGGCCTTCGCCCCCGTCGCGAAGTCCTCCGACCTGCTCCTCCCGGCCGCGGTCGGCACGGGCCTCTCCTTCGACACGGTCTGCGCCCCGATGCTCCTCGGCCGCGTCCTCCTGGAGGCCATGTGCGACGCCCTCCCCGAGGCCCAGGCCCGCCTGGAGGCGTTCGACGCGCGGGCGGTGGAGCGCGGACTCTTCGTCGAGTAGCGCGGCCGGTGCGTCGAGCGGCGCGGTCTTTTCATCGAGCGGACCGGTGAGATGAAATGGCCGGGGCGGGCGATGGAGGGGGCGGGTGCCGGTGCAGCTGACCTATCCGACCGTCGACGAGGTGCACCGCACGGCCCGCCACCTCGCCGGGACCCACCCCGGCCTCTTCCGCCTGCGGGAGGTGGGGAGATCCCGAAGCGGGCGCCCGCTGCTCCTGCTGTCCGCCGGACACGGCACACGCGATGTGCTGACCGTCGCCGGGGCGCACGCCAACGAGCCCGTCGGCCCCGCCTCCGTACAAGCGCTCGCGCGGCAGTTCGCCGAGGACCCGCAGTGGCTCGAAGCGCTCGACTGCACCTGGCACCTGCTGCTCTGCCTCGACCCTGACGGAGCAGGCCTCCACGAGGGCCGCGAAGGGCCCTCGCTCCTCGACTACCACCTCGGCTTCCACCGCCCCAGCTTCCGCCGCCAGCCCGAGTTCCTGCCGGGTGCGGGGGACGACCGCCCGCCCATGCCCGAATCGCAGGCGCTGGTCCGGGTGCTCGACGAGCTGCGGCCCGAGCTCCAGTTCTCGCTGCACGGGATCGAAGTCGGCGGATCCTTCCTGCAGCTGACCGCCCCGATGCCCGGGGCGGCGCAGGCCTTCCGGGAGGTGGCGGCGGACCTGGACGTGCCGCTGGAGTACCGCCCCTTCGACGGGATCGACTGGCTCGTGGACAGTCCGGGCGTGCTCCAACTCCCCACGGACGGCGAGGACAAGGAGGAGATGGACCCCTCCGGCTTCCTCTCCGAGGCCACCTGGACCTACCCGGCCGGGCACGGCACCGTATCCCTCATCATCGAGGCCCCGATGTGGTCGGTGCGCGCGGTGAGCGACCCCACGCCGGTGCCGGACCCGGCGGGGGAACTGCACAAGGTGGCCGAGCTGCTGCTCGACCGCACCCGACAACTCTCCGACGCGCTCACCTCCGTACGGGCGTCCTCCTCGCCGCACGAGGCCGCCGCCCGCGAACTCCTCGAAGCGGCACCCGAGGTGGCCGTCACCTGGCAGGAGTACGCACCAGGCACCGCGGGCATCGCGGCCACGGCCGGGAACTGCGCCTCCCTGGGCATCGCCGCCCGCCGCATCCCGCTGCGCGCGGCGGCGATGATGCGCAGGGCGCTGCGCGCCGACGGCCAGGGCGAGGCGGCCCGGGACGTGGAGTGGCTGGTGCGGGCGTGGTGCGCGGAGACGGAGTCGGCGTTCCGGGCGCGGTGGGTGCCCGTCCGCGCCCAAGTGGCGTTGCAGACGCGCGTGATGAAGCGTGCGGTGACATGTGTCACAGAAGGGATTCGGTGAGCAGGAGCAACTGCCCCCCCATTCAGCGTTACGACCTCACGCTGCTGCGCGCAGGCACCGACCCGGGCGAGTCCGGGGACGCCAAGCCGGGCAAGCCCGGTGAGGCGGACGACCCGCGCAACGGCGCCGACGGCTCGGGCGACGGCAAGGGCGACAAGGAGAAGGACCAGGGCGGTGACGGGGACGGCAACGGAGGCGGCAACAACGACGCCTCGCCGCAGGGCGGCACGGACCGGAACACGGGCGGCAACCTCGCCTCGACCGGCGCGTCCACTTCACCCACCGCCCTCGCCCTGGGGGGTGCGAGCGCGCTGACCCTGGGCGCCGGTGCCGTGTACCTCGCGCGCCGCCGTAGGGCCACGGAGAACTGAGCCGCGGCCGCGACGACAGCTGGACGACAGCTGAACGAGACGGGAGGCTCCCCTCCGCACGGCAGGGGAGCCTCCCGTTCTCGTAGGCGACGGGTCTGCCTCCTCAAAACCCGTCCAGCGCTCCCGCCCGCCCCCCACCTGCCTCTGCCACGATCTCCTCCACCGTCTGCGCCGCCCGGACCAGCGCGAAGCGCGCGCCGCCGTCCGGGTCCGCCGCGTAGCCGTAGACGGCCGGCCGGGGCAGGGAGTTGTACGCGTAGTGGTGGGCGAAGTAGTACGCGCCCGTGTCGAGGGCGGCCGCCCAGTCGTCCTGTTCGAGCAGGGGCATCGGGTGGCCGGTGGCCAGGAGGTCGCCGGCGAAGCAGGCCGGGCCCGCCACGTCCTGGGGCACGTCCGGGCCCGTCTTGCGGCGGCCCTTCGGGTCGTACGCGGTGATCCGCAGCGGCCAGGAGTCGGGGGCGTAGACCGTGCGGGCCGCGATCTGGGCGCCCGCGTGGGTGACGGCCACGGGCCGTCCGCCCGCCGATTTGGCGTATTCGACGCGGGCGAGGACTGTGCCGTGCTTGGCGAGCAGCGAGCGGCCGAACTCCGTGACCAGGCCGTACGCGCCGCTGAACAGGCCGGGCACGCCGCGCCGCAGCTCCCGTACGAAGTCGTCGTACGTGGGTGCCTCCTCCTCCGAGACGAAGTTGACGGGGAGCCCGCCGCCGATGTCGAGGGTGTCGATCTGACGGCGTCCCACCCGGGTGTTGATCTCCTCCGCCAGGTCGTACAGCGCCCGGATGCCCTCGGTGTGCAGGGCGAGCGGGATGCCCTGGGAGCCGGAGTGGATGTGCAGGCGGGTCAGCCAGGGGCGGTCGAGATACGCCCGGACCAGCCAGTCGCGGGCGCCCTCGTCCCGTAGCGCCACCCCGAACTTCGAGGTGGCGGTCGCGGTGGACAGGGCCTCGATGGCGCCGCCGCCGGTCTGCGGGTTGACGCGGACGCCGATCGGGGACGTGGTCGGGGCGGAGCGGACGAGCGCGTCGATGCGGGTGAGTTCCTGCGGGTTGTCGGCGTTGACCGCGATGCCGAGCGCGAGGGCCTCGCGCAGTTCGGCGGCGGTTTTCGCGGGGGAGTCGAGGACGGTACGGCGCGGCCCGATCCCGGCCGCGCGGGCCAGCGCCAGCTCGCCGGGGCTCGCCACCTCGGCGCCCAGGCCCGCCTCGCGCAGCAGCCGCAGAACGGGCACGAGCGGGGTCGCCTTGACCGCGAAGGCATGCAGCACGGGGGCCTGCGTGGCCGCCGCGAAGGCCGAGATCAGCGAGGCGGCGGACCGGCGGATCCCGTCCACGTCCAGGAACGCGGCGATCGGGACGTCCGCGCCCACGAGCCCCTGCTCGACCGCGGCGCGCACCGCCGCGTCCCGCCGCTCCGCGCGAGCCGGTCCGTCGTCGTACGACTTCTCCCGTATCCCCATGTGGTCCAGACAACCACCGCCCGCCACGCCCCGCAGGACACGCGAGGGGATTGACTAGTTCTATTCAGATGGACAGGATGTGAATAGCTGCATGAAGTCGCATCACGTATCCGTACCCCTCACGAGGAGGCCCCCATGTCCGGACCCCGCCCAGTCCGCGCCCCCCGCGGCACCGAGCTGAGCGCCCTGGGATGGCAGCAGGAGGCCGCCCTGCGGATGCTGCAGAACAACCTCGACCCCGAGGTCGCCGAGCACCCGGACAAGCTGGTCGTCTACGGCGGCACGGGCAAGGCCGCCCGTGACTGGCGCTCCTTCGACGCGATGGTGCGCACGCTCAGGACGCTCAAGCAGGACGAGACGATGCTCGTCCAGTCGGGCCGCCCCGTAGGCGTGATGCAGACCCACGAGTGGGCGCCGCGCGTGCTTCTCGCGAACTCGAACCTCGTGGGCGACTGGGCGAACTGGGAGGAGTTCCGCCGCCTGGAGCAGCTCGGCCTGACCATGTACGGCCAGATGACGGCCGGCTCGTGGATCTACATCGGCACCCAGGGCATCCTCCAGGGCACCTACGAGACCTTCGCCGCCGTCGCCGCGAAGAAGTTCGGCGGCACCCTGGCCGGCACCATCACGCTGACCGCCGGACTCGGCGGCATGGGCGGCGCCCAGCCGCTCGCCGTCACCATGAACGACGGCGTCGCCCTCTGCATCGACTGCGACCCGCGCGCCATCGAGCGCCGCATCGAACACCGCTACCTGGACGTCAAGGCCGACAACCTCGCGCACGCCCTCCAACTCGCCACCGAGGCCCGCGACCAGCGCAAGCCGCTCTCCATCGGCCTGCTCGGCAACGCCGCCGAACTGCTCCCGCAGATGCTCGCCGAAGGCGCCCCCATCGACATCGTCACGGACCAGACCTCCGCGCACGACCCGCTCGCCTACCTCCCGCTCGGCGTCGACTTCGACGACATGGCCGACGCCGCCGCCAAGGACCCGGCGGGCTTCACCGCCCGCGCCCGCGCATCCATGGCCAAGCACGTGGAGGCCATGGTCGGCTTCATGGACGCGGGCGCCGAGGTCTTCGACTACGGCAACTCGATCCGCGGCGAGGCCCAGCTCGCCGGCTACGACCGCGCCTTCGCCTTCCCCGGGTTCGTCCCCGCGTACATCCGTCCGCTCTTCTGCGAGGGCAAGGGCCCCTTCCGCTGGGCCGCGCTGTCCGGCGAGGCGAGCGACATCCACAAGACCGACAAGGCGATCCTCGACCTCTTCCCCGAGAACGAGTCCCTGCACCGCTGGATCAAGATGGCCGGCGAACGCGTCCACTTCCAGGGCCTGCCCGCCCGCATCTGCTGGCTCGGCTACGGCGAACGCGACAAGGCCGGCGAGCGCTTCAACGACATGGTGGCCTCCGGCGAACTCCAGGCCCCGCTCGCGATCGGCCGCGACCACCTCGACTGCGGCTCGGTGGCCTCCCCGTACCGCGAGACCGAGGCCATGCTCGACGGCTCCGACGCCATCGCCGACTGGCCGCTGCTCAACGCCATGGTCAACGTGGCCTCCGGCGCCTCCTGGGTCTCCCTGCACCACGGCGGCGGCGTCGGCATGGGCCGCTCCATCCACGCGGGCCAGGTCTCGGTCGCCGACGGCACCAAACTGGCCGGCGAGAAGATCCGCCGCGTCCTCACCAACGACCCCGGCATGGGCGTCATCCGCCACGTCGACGCCGGATACGACATCGCGGAGACGGTCGCGGACGAGCGCGGCGTACGCGTCCCCATGCGCGAAACGAACGAAGGTGCTGAAACGGGCGAAGGTGCTGACGCGTGAGCTCCTCCTTCCATGAAATGTGGGCCGAACTCGCGCCCATCGGGCGCAACGCCGAATCCAAGGGATACCGGCGTTACGCCTGGACCGGCGCGGACGCCGAATGCCGCGCCTGGTTCCGGGCCCAGGCCGAGGCCCGCGGACTGACCTACGAGGTCGACCGCAACGGCAACCAGTGGGCCTGGCTCGGCGACCCGCAGGCCGGTGACGCCGTCGTCACCGGCTCCCACCTCGACTCGGTACCCGACGGCGGCGCCTTCGACGGCCCGCTCGGCGTCGTCAGCGCCTTCGCGGCCGTCGACGAACTCCGCCGCAGGGGAGCGGAGTTCACCAAGCCGATCGCGCTCACCAACTTCGGCGACGAGGAAGGCGCGCGCTTCGGGCTCGCCTGCGTGGGCTCCCGCCTCACCGCCGGGCAGCTCACCCGCGAGGCGGCGTACGAGCTGAAGGACGGCGACGGCGTCTCGCTGCCCGCCGCCATGGAAGCGGCGGGTTACGACCCCTCGGCCATCGGCCGCGACGACGAACGCCTCGCCCGGATCGGCGCGTACGTGGAACTCCACGTCGAACAGGGCCGCGCCCTGGACCTGTCCGGCGATCCCGTGGGCATCGCCAGCGCCATCTGGCCGCACGGCCGCTGGCGCTTCGACTTCCGCGGCGAGGCCAACCACGCTGGCACCACCCGGCTCGTCGACCGCCGCGACCCGATGCTGCCGTACGCCGAGACGGTGCTCGCGGCCCGCCGCGAGGCCGAACTCGCGGGCGCCGTCGCCACCTTCGGCAAGATCGCGGTCGAGCCCAACGGCGTCAACGCGATCCCCTCCCTCGTACGAGGCTGGCTCGACTCGCGCGCCCCCTCGCCCGACGACCTCGACCGCGCGGTCGCCGGGATCGAGAAGGCGGCCCGCGAACACGCCGAACGGCACGGGGTGGACCTGGACGTCGTCCGGGAGTCCTTCACACCGGTCATCGAGTTCGAGCACGCCCTGCGCGACGAACTCGTCCGCCTCCTGGGCGGTTCCGGCGGTTCCGGTGGATCCGGTGGATCCGTCCCCGTGCTCGGCACGGGCGCGGGACACGACGCGGGAATCCTCTCCTCGGTGATCCCGACGGCCATGCTGTTCGTACGCAACCCGACGGGCGTCTCGCACTCCCCGGCCGAATACGCGGCCGAGGACGACTGCGTGGCGGGCGTGCGGGCGCTGGCGGACGTACTGGAGGGGATGGCGTGTCGGTGACAGCGGGCGGATCGAGCACGGAAGGCGGCGCGGAGACGGCTCGTGGGCCCGTACCGGCGGGCGGGGCGGCGACCGTGTACTGGGCCGAACACGCCTGGCTCGACCCCATCGTGGAGTCCGGGGTCGTGATCGAGGTGCCGGCCGGCGGCGGCACGATCTCCGCCGTACGCACCGGAGTCGAAGCACCCCCACCGGGCGCCGTCGTGCTGCGCGGCCTCACCCTCCCCGGCCTGGCCAACGCCCACTCGCACGCCTTCCACCGGGCGCTGCGCGGAACGGTCCAGGTCGGCTCGGGCACCTTCTGGACCTGGCGCGAGGTCATGTACCAGGTCGCCTCCCGCCTCACCCCCGAGTCGTACTTCCGGCTCGCGCGGGCCGTGTACGCGGAGATGGCGCTCGCGGGTGTGACGGTGGTGGGCGAGTTCCACTACCTGCACCACGCGCCGGGCGGCCGCCCCTACGACGACCCCAACGCCATGGGCGAGGCGCTCATCGCTGCGGCCGCGGAAGCGGGCGTACGGCTCACGCTCCTCGACACGGCGTACCTGTCCTCGGGCTTCGGGGCCGCCCCCGACACCCACCAGCAGCGGTTCTCCGACGGCTCGGCGGAAGCATGGGCCGCGCGGGTCTCCGTGCTGAAACCGCGCGACGGCGTACGGCTCGGCGCGGCGATCCACTCCGTACGGGCCGTTCCCGCCGCGGAGCTGGGGACGGTGGCCGAGTGGGCGCGCACGCAGGAGGCGCCCCTGCACGTCCACCTCTCCGAACAGACCGCCGAGAACGAGGCCTGCCAGGCCACCCACGGCTGCACCCCGACGCGACTCCTCGCGGACCACGGCGTGCTCGGCCCGCACACCACCGGCGTCCACAACACCCACCTCACACCCGAGGACATCACCCTCCTCGGCACCTCCGGCACGGGCACCTGCATGTGCCCCACGACGGAACGCGACCTCGCCGACGGCATCGGCCCGGCCGCCGCCCTCCAGCAGGCGGGCTCACCCCTCTCCCTCGGCTCCGACTCCCACGCGGTCATCGACCTCTTCGAGGAGGCACGGGCGATGGAGCTGAACGAGCGGCTGCGGACGCGGACCCGTGGACACTGGACGGCCGCCGCGCTGCTGCGGGCGGCGTCCCCGACCGGCTACGAAGCCCTCGGCTGGCCGGGCGGGGGAGTCCTCGCCGCGGGCGCGCCCGCGGACTTCACGAGCGTGTCCCTGGACTCGGTCCGTACGGCCGGGCCCCTGCCGCGTCTTGCCGCCGAGACGGCGGTCTTCGCGGCAACGGCCGCGGATGTCCGCCACACGGTGACGGGCGGCCGCTTCGTGGTCCGCGACGGCACCCACGTCACGGTCCCGGACGTCGCGTCCGAACTGGCGGCCGCGGTGGCCGCGCTGCGCGCGTGACCTTCGAACCGCACGGAGCGCGCACGACCTTCGAACCGCACGGAGAGGGAAGCATGACGACCACCACGGTCATCACGAACATCACCAACCTCGTCACCAACGACCCCACCCTCGGCGAGGGCCCCCTGGGCCAGATCCGGAACGCCGCCGTCGTCCTCGACGGAGAAACCGTCGCCTGGGTCGGCCCGGCCGAAAAGGCCCCCGCCGCCGACACGGCATACGACGCGGACGGCCACGCGGCCATCCCCGGCTTCGTGGACTCCCACTCCCACCTTCTCTTCGCCGGCGACCGCACCCAGGAGTTCAACGCCCGCATGGAGGGCAGGCCCTACCAGGCGGGCGGCATCCGCACCACCGTCAAGGCCACCCGCGCCGCCACCGACGAGGACCTGGAGACCAACCTCGTCCGCCACCTCGCCGAGGCCCGCCGCCAGGGCACCACCACCTTCGAGACCAAGTCCGGCTACGGACTCAGCACCCACGACGAGGCCCGCGCCCTGCGCATCGCCCAGCGGCACACCGACGAGGTCACCTTCCTCGGCGCCCACATCGTCTCCCCGGACTACGCCGACGACCCGGCCGCCTACGTCGACCTCGTCACCGGCGAGATGCTCGATGCCTGCGCCCCGTACGCCCGCTGGGTCGACGTCTTCTGCGAGAAGGGCGCCTTCGACGGCGACCAGGCCCGCGCGATCCTCACCGCGGGCCAGTCGAAGGGCCTCCTGGCCCGCGTCCACGCCAACCAGCTCTCGTACGGCCCCGGCGTCCAACTCGCCGTCGAACTCGACGCGGCGAGCGCCGACCACTGCACCCACCTCACGGACGAGGACGTGGCAGCCCTCGCGGACGGCAACACCGTCGCGACCCTGCTGCCCGGCGCCGAGTTCTCCACCCGCGCCCAGTGGCCCGACGCCCGCCGCCTGCTCGACGCGGGCGCCACCGTCGCCCTCTCCACGGACTGCAACCCGGGCTCGTCGTACACGTCCTCCATGCCGTTCTGCATCGCCCTCGCCGTACGCGACATGGGCATGACCCCGGACGAGGCCCTGTGGTCCGCAACGGCCGGCGGCGCCCAGGCCCTCCGCCGCACCGACGTGGGCCGCGTATCCCCCGGCGCCCGCGCCGACCTGTCCCTCCTGGACGCCCCCAGCCACGTCCACCTGGCCTACCGGCCGGGAGTCCCCCTCGTCTCGGCCGTCTGGCAGCGGGGCCACCTGACACTCATCTAACTGCGGGCAGTCGCCCCACTACCCAGCTGTGGGCAGTCGTGCCCCTACCCAGCTGCAAACCACCGCAGCCGGGCCACCCCGCATCCACCACGAACGCCAGAGGCGCCTGCCGTAAAACGGCAGGCGCCTCCAAGAAACGAACGCTCACTCCTCGACAGTGAGCCCCTTCCGCAACCGCACCAGCGTCCGCGACAACAGCCGCGACACGTGCATCTGCGAAATCCCCAGTTCCTCGCCGATCTCGGACTGCGTCATGTTGGCCACGAAGCGCAGCGAGAGGATCTTGCGGTCGCGCGCGGGCAGTGAGGCGATCAGCGGCTTCAGGGACTCGACGTACTCGATGCCCTCGAGCCCGTGGTCCTCGTAGCCGATGCGGTCCGCGAGCGCGCCCTCGGAGTCGTCCTCCTCCGGCTGGGCGTCCAGCGAGCTCGCGGTGTACGCGTTGCTCGCGGCCATGCCCTCGACGACCTCTTCCTTGGCGATGCCGAGCCGCTCGGCCAGCTCGCCGACGGTGGGGGCCCGGTCCAGTTCCTGGGCGAGGGCGTCCCCGGCCTTGGCCAGGTCGAGCCGCAGCTCCTGCAGTCGGCGCGGCACGCGCACGGACCACGAGGTGTCGCGGAAGAAGCGCTTGATCTCTCCGACGATCGTCGGCATCGCGAACGTGGGGAACTCCACACCGCGGCTCAGCTCGAAGCGGTCGATCGCCTTGATCAGGCCGATGGTGCCGACCTGGATGATGTCCTCCATCGGTTCGCTGCGCGAGCGGAACCGGGATGCGGCGAACTTCACCAGAGCGAGGTTGAGCTCCACGAGCGTGTTGCGCACGTACGCGTACTCGTGGGTGCCTTCCTCGAGGGATTCGAGGCGGGCGAAGAGCGTCTTCGACAGGGCCCGGGCGTCCTGCGGGGCCACTTCGTCGTACGGCGGGATCTCGGGCAGACCCAGGAGGTCCGCGAGCTCCTCCGCGGTCACGTCCGGGGCGTCCGCGACGTCACCGTCGGTGATGTCGGCGCCCGCGGCGTGAGCATCCGCGACGTCGGCGTCCGCGGAGTCGGCGTCCGCGGCGCACGGGGCCGCCTCGGCGGCTGCCGCCTCGCGTGGAGCGGGCAGCTGAAGGTGGGGGGCGGTGTCGAACTGGTCCGGTGTGGGTTTCGACGTCGCATGATGGGTAGGCGATGCGTCGAGCCGGGGTGACATGGAAGTCCTCCATCGTTCTCGGCATATGGCTGCCGATGCCAATACGTGCGGTGCGGTGTGCGGCGCCTCCGAAGCCGGCCGTTGTGAACATGTCTCCTTCTAGGCTTACCCGCTTCCTACGCGACCCGGCAAGTTCGATTCCGTGTGAAATGTCCGATACCAGGAGGAACTTCGGCTACCGCGTGACGTGCCCGAAGGCGTATGTTCGAAGGGTTCACCCACCAGCTCGGGACGTAGCGGAAGAGGAGCGGCATGGACCGCGGCATGGTCGGCAGCGCACACAGGGGCCGGCTCCAGGTCGGAGTGCGGCGCGTGGGCGGCAGCGCCGTCTTCGCACCCGTGGGTGAGCTGGATCACCACACCGCGGATCTGTTGCGCAATCCCCTGGAACAGGCGGTCTCGCAGGGGGTGGCGCGTCTCGTCGTGGACTGTTCGCGGCTGGACTTCTGCGATTCCACCGGGCTCAACGTGCTGCTCGGTGCGCGCCTGAAGGCCGAGGCCGAGGGGGGCGGGGTGCATCTGGCCGCGATGCAGCCCGCGGTGGCCAGGGTCTTCGAGATCACCGGTGCGGGGGCTGTCTTCACCGTGCACGAAACGCTCGACGACGCGCTCATCGAGTGAGTCGAGCAGTCGTACTGCGACTGTTATCGGCAGTTGGCCCACTTGTGACCCGTACGTAATGGGCGTCACATTTTCCGTGGCCGGGAAACGGTGTTCGTCCGGAACGGGCGGGCAGGAGACGCATCGGAACCGCTCGATGCGGCCCACGAACAGAACAGCTGTGCGCGGGGTGTGAGGCCCCGCGGGAACTACGACTGGTGAATCGGTGAGGTGAAGCGCTGATGAGCACCACCCGGCCCCTCTCGCCGGGCGACCGCGGTCCGGAGTCCGGTGCCGCAGGACCGGACCCGGATGCCGCACCCGCCCGTGCCCAGGTGCGCCGGCTCAACCTCGAAGGCCAGAGCGGTGTCGTACCCCTCGCGCGCGACTTCACCCGGCAGACCCTCTACGAATGGGGCTGGCTGCCCGCCGCGACCGCCGAGCACCGCGCCGCCGCCGAGGACGTCCTGCTCGTCGTCTCCGAGCTGGTCACCAACGCCTGCCTGCACGCCGAGGGCGCGCGTGAGCTGTGGATCGGCTCCGACGGCAAGGTGCTGCGCCTGGAGGTCTCGGACCAGGGCGCGGGCAGTCCCGCTCCCCGTACTCCACACCGGGCGGGCCGCCCCGGCGGCCACGGCATGTTCATAGTCCAACGCCTCTGTCTCGACTGGGGTGTTGTCCGCACTCCCGGGGTCGCGGGCAAGACCGTCTGGGCCGAGCTCGCCTCTCCCGTATAGCGCCGTCCGGCCCCTCCTGCGGGCCAGGGCTCGCCTCTCCTGCGCTCCCCTTCACTCTCCTGCGCCGGACTCCACTCTCCTGCGCCCCCTCCACTCTCCTGCGCGGCCCGAACCGCCCCGCGCGAGGTGTCCCGCCCGCCTCGCCTGCAGGTGGAAGCGCGGTCACGGACCTCCTCCAAACCTCTTCGCTGTTTGTCTTCCCATGTCTTGGCACCGGGCGTACCTTGAGCGCCCAATCTGATGTGCCGTCAGTAACCTGCAGGGGTGCAGGACCCCGGGAAACGGCGGCCGCACTCCCGGCATGAGGGGAACTCGAGGTGTCGTACCAGAAAAGCGCCGCCGCGCTTCCAGGGCGTGTTTCGAGGGCCGCCCTGGCCGCGGCCCTGGCCGGCTCGGCGGTACTGATGGCCGCCCCCGCAGCGCACGCCACCGTGGTGGACGTCGACTACAAGTGCGAGACGCCGATCGGCCCGAAGGAGGCCGTCTCGCCCGTCGACATCAAGGCCGAGAAGAGCGGCAACGGGTACAAGCTCACGGTCACCTTCAACAAGGGCGTCTCCTCCAGCCCGGTCGCCCTCCCCAAGGGCGTGATGAAGCCCAGCATCGAGCTGAAACTCGGCGGTGCCGAGAGCGGCACCGTCAAGGCCACGGCGGGCGGCAATCCGGCGGAGATCCCGGCGAACACCCCCATCAAGATCCACCCGATGACGGGCACGTACACGCCGAAGGGGAGCGGCAAGGTCACCTTCACCGCGGGCACCCTGAACATCGAGGCGATGCAGACCAAGACCGTCTGCAAGGCGAGCAACAACCCCAAGCCGTCCCTCGAACTCGACGTCAAGGGCTCGGGCGGCGGCAGCGGCGGCGGATCCGGTGACGGCGGATCGAGCGGCGACAAGGCCTCCGCACCGGACGGCGGCAGCGAACTGCCGCAGACCGGCCCGGAGGACTCCGCGCTCGCCCTCGGCACGCTCGGTGCCACGGTGCTCCTGGTGGGCGCGGGCGGCGTGCTGTGGCTGACCCGGCGCGGGCAGACGGCACGGCGGTAGCACGAGTCGGTACGGCCATACGGATCGGTACGGCCGTACGGATCGGTATGGCCGTACGGACCGCTCAACGCGCCCGTGAAGCACAGCACTTGGAGCCGCCGATGCATCACGCCCACCGTCTCGCCGTCGTATGCCTGCTCGCCCTGACGGGACTCGTCGGCCTGCCCGCGGCGGGCGCGGCGGCGGACGAGGGCGACGGCTGGTCGCTCGCCCCGTCCTCCGGCAGCGGCGGCCGCGCCGCCGGGGACGGGCGGCCCGCCTTCTACATGGAGGGCGGGCCGGGCACCGTCCTCCAGGACACCGTCACCGTGACCAACCCGGACAGCAAGCCGCTCACGGTGAGACTGCGCGCCGCCGAGGCCTACAACGAGGAGGACGGCTCCTTCGCGGTGGGGGAATCGCGGGACGGCAGGGGGCCGCAGAGCTGGCTGAGCCTCGCCGACGACGAGGTGCGGATCCCGCCGCGCACCCGCGCCGAGATCCCGTTCACGGTCGCGGTCCCGGGCGGCGCGACGCCCGGCGACCATCCCGCCGCGCTCATTGCCGAGGCGGCCGGACGCAAGGCGGGGGTGCGGGTGCATCTGCGGGTCAGCGGCCCGTCCCTGTCGGCCGTCACCGTCGAGGACGTGACGATCGACGGCGACTCGATCTCGTACGCCCTGGTCAACCGCGGCAATACGGTGCTCACGCCGAAGCTCGCCGTACACGCCGAAGGCCTCTTCGGCGAGGTGCTCGACCGGGCCGCGCGCCCGCTGGACGTGGAGCTGCTGCCCGGCCGCAAGGTGAGCCTCCGCGAGCCCTGGAGCGAGCGCCCCGCCTTCGACGCCGTACGGGTCGAGCTCACCGTCTCCGCAGAGGGAGCCGCGCAGGACAGTGCGGGGGCCGACATACGCCTCGTGCCGTGGACGGGCGTGCTCGGCGGCGCCGCCCTGGCCGCGGGCTGCACGGCCCTCGCCGTCTTCACCGTACGGCGCAGGCGCGCCATCGCCGGGTTCGCCGCGGAGCTCCAGCAGCCCGAAGAACGGCCGGTGCCGGTGCCGGTGCCCGTGAGCGCGGGAGCGGGCGTGTCCGGGAATCGCGGGGATTCCGCGGGTTCCGCAGATTCCGCAGATTCCGCACAGCAGGGTCCACAGGGACGGGGGAAGTGAAGTGAACGTCGACCACCACACACGCCCTGGGCGGCTGCGCCCGTGGGTGGGCGTGCTCCTCGCGGCCCTGGCGTTCGCCATGCTCCCCCCGCACAGCGCCGGTGCCGCCGAGAAGCCGACCGTGAGCGTCGACAAGAAGGAGGCGGGCAAGGGCGGTGACGTCACCGTCAGCGGCGAGGGCTGGGAGCCCGGCGCGCTCGTGATGATCCTCATCTGCGGCCAGAACATGATCGGCGGCACCAACGCCTGCGCCAACCCCGAGGGCGTCGCCCTCAACGCCGACGGCCAGGGCGCCTTCAAACGGAAGATCCCGGTCGCCGAACCGCCCAAGGCCTGCCCCTGTGTCATCAACGTGTCCACCGTGACCGGCGAGCGGGCCGACGCCCAGGTGCCGTTCAAGGTCGCCGGGCACCCGGTCAAGGCGCTGCCCGAGCAGACGGACGGCGGCAGGCTCGCCGTGCTCGCCGCCGCCCGGCTCGAAGGAGACAGCGGCCTCCTCAACTGGTTCGGCGCCCCGCAGAGCCGCAGACTCGTCGTCACCATGGGCAATCTGGGCTCGGCCCCGGTCAAGGACCCCCTCTTCAAGGTCGGCACCTCGCACGGCGTCCTCGCGCCGCAGTGGGAGGAGCAGCAGTGGAAGGGCACCATCGAACCCGGCAAGAAGGCCCGGGTGGAGCTCTCCGTCCAGCTCGGCGCCGGCGCGCACGGCGACTATCGCGTCTCCCTGCAGTACGGCGACAAGGTGCTCGTCGAACAGCCCTGGGACGTGCCGCGGCCCTGGGGCGTGACGCTGTTCTGGATCCTGCTCTGCATCGTCGTACCGGCCGCCGTGTTCCGTATCGGCATGGCCGTCGTCGACCGCGTACGCCCGCGACGCAAGGGCAACAAGCCGCGGTGGCTCGCGGATGTCACCGCGAAGCTGCCGAAGGTCGGTCCGTTCGGCGGCGGCGACCGGACGCAGCCGCGCGCCCCGCGGCGCCCCCGGGCCGAGCCGGACACCCCGGTCTCCGTCCCCGCACAGAACTCCGCGGCGACCTCGAACGGGAGCGGATCCACCGCCACCCTGCCGTGGTTCACCCCGGACACCGCGCCGGCCCCACCGGCACAGCACTCCGCACCGCAATCCGTACAGCACTCCGCACCGCAATCCGTACAGCACTCCGCACCGCAAGAGAACCGCCCCGATCCCACAGACAACAGCCCCGGTGTCACCGGGGCATCCGAGAGGAAGGGCACCACGTGAGAACTCAACGGAGAGTGAGCGCGCTGGGCGTCGCGCTCATGCTCGGCGGCGCGGGAATCCTGCTGACCGCAGCGCCCGCGCAGGCGGCCGAGGTCAGCTGGAAGACCAAGTGCACGCCCAGCATGGGCTCGGACCCGATCGAGGGCACCACCATCGCCGACATCACGGCCCCGGCCGAGGCGAAGGTCGGCGACGAGATCGAGGTGGTCTGGAAGTTCACCGAGGCCGCGTCGAAGAACCCCGACATCATCGCCCTGCCCGAGAACTCGCTCAAGCCGACCGGCGTCCTCAAGGCGGCCGGCGCGCAGACGGCGGACATCGCGATGGAGGGGCCGCGGGAGAACCCGCCGATCCCCAAGGGCGGCGACATGGAACTCGCCGACATGAAGGGGACGTTCAAGTTGACGGCCGCCGGCGAGGTCACCCTCACGCCGGGCGACTACAACATCAACGCCAAGGTATTGGGCATGAGCGTGGACACCGAGTGCGTTCCGCTGGAGGGCCCGCCCGTCGCGGTCACCATCGACGTGACCGACGGGAGCGGCGGCTCCGGCGGCACCACGACCTCGGGCGGCTCACAGGGCGGCACCACGACCTCGGGCGGCACCACGGCATCCGGTGGTACCACGACGTCCGGTGGGACCACGACCGCCGGTGGGACGACGACCACCGGCGGCGACAGCGGGGGCGACAGCGGGGGAGCCGACCCGGGCGAGACCGACTTCCCGGGCAAGGAGGTCGCCACGACCTTCGAGTGCACCTCGCCGGGACCGGCGAAGATCGAGGGCTCGGCGACCATCGACGCCAAGAAGAACGGCGAGAACTACGACCTCACCGTCACCACCGGCGAGGGCGTGATGGACAGCCCGGCCGCACTGCCCGCCGGAGCGATGAAGTCGTCCATGCAGGTCAAGGTGGGTGGCGACGACAAGGGCGCGGTCAAGGTCGAGGGCGCCCCCAACCCGGAGCCGATCGAGGCCGGGGACCCGGTGTCCCTGGAGCCCATGAAGGGCACGTACAAGCCGGGCGCGGAGGGCAAGGCCGAACTCAGCCCCGGTGACCTGACGATCAGCGTCACGCTGGCGGCCGGCTCTGACCCGATCGTCATCCCGTGCAAGGCGACGAAGACCTCCGTCTCCCTGATGCTCGACGTCACCGACCAGGGCGGCGTGGCCGGCGGCTCCACCGCCGCGGGCGGCGCGGCGGGCGGCTCCCCGGCGAGTGGCGGCGGCCTCGCCGACACCGGCTCCTCGGACGACGGCGCCCTGCGCGCCCTCGCCCTGGTCGCCGGCACGGTGATCCTGCTCGGCGGCGCGGTCTTCACGTTCATGCCGCGGCGGCGCACGCAGTAGGTGCTTCACGGGCCGGGCACCCCTCCGCAGCGAGGGGTGCCCGGCCCTCGTATGTCTTCCGAAGTCTTCCGAAGTCTTCCGATGCCCTCCGGCGCCTTCCGACGCCCTCCGGACATCTCGAAAATAGTAGCCATGGCGATAGTAGCCATGTAATCTATCGCTCATGGGTAAAGCTTCGCCGGGCCCCACGCCCGGTTTCCTCGTATGGCGGCTCGCCAACAAGTGGCGCGTCGCGGTCGACCGCGCGGTGGCCCCGCTGGGCCTCACGCACGCGCAGTACGCGCTGGTCGCCTCGCTGTACGGCATGCAGCGCACCGGCGAGCGGCCCAGTCAGCGGCGGCTCGCCGACCACACCGGCCTGGAGGCGCTGTACGTCTCGAAACTGGCCCGCGCCCTGGAGGCGTCCGGCCTGATCGAGCGCACCCGCGACCCCCGCGACCCGCGTGCCGTGCAGCTTTCCCTCACCGAGCAGGGCGAGGCCGTCACGCGGCAGGCCATCGAGGCGGTCCAGGAACTGCTCCAGCGGCTCCTGGAGCCGCTCGGCGGCCTCGACGCCGCCCGGACGCGCGCATTCACCGACGAGCTGACGACCCTGCTCGACGTACCTCTCGCACCTTCCGTACCGAACAACGAGAAGACTCAGGAGACGGCACCATGACCATGACACCCGCCACCACGCCCACCGCCGCATCCGCCACCGGCCCCCACGCCGACGCCCGGGCCCTCGGCCTGGCCCACTACGCCGCCCGCGGTGTCCTGGAGCGCGTCCTGGCCGGGCACGGCATCACCTTCCAGGAGCAGATCGCCCTGCGTGCCGCCCTCACCGCCGGGACCCCGCAGACGCGGGATGCGCTCGTCGCCCAGGTCCAGGGCTTTCTCAAGGCCGATCCGGCCGGTATCCGTACCGTTCTCGACGCACTCCTTGCCAAGCGGTTGCTCGCCGAAGAGGGCACATATCTTCGCCCCACGGATGCGGGGCGCGAGCTGCTCGCCGCCGTCGCGGCGGAAACGGCCCCCGTCTCCGCCCGCATCTGGGGCGGCATCCCCGCCGAGGACCTCGCCGCCGCGGGACGCGTCCTCACCCTGGTCGCGGAGCGCGCCAACGCGGAACTGGCGGCGCGAGCCTGACAAGTCCGCAAGCGGGCAGGCGTGCCCGGCCTCCCACCGGCGTGCCCGGCCTCTCACGGGCGTGCCCGGCCTCTCACGGGCGTGCCCGGCCTCCCACCGGCTTGCTCGGCCTCCCGTCTGACCGCCGGGCGGATCAGCCGTAGGTGCGGCTGACGTGAATGACCAGAACCACGAGCTGCCCGCGTCTCGATCTGTTCGCCGCGTGCACGGCGGAGTTCGAGCTCGAGGATGGCGACGGTGTCTTCCAGGTCCTCCAGCTTCAACAGGTTAGAAGAGGTGTGGGTCAAGGGTTCCGGAAAGCCCGAAGGGCCGCCGCACCGAGTGGTGCGGCGGCCCTTCGCTCGTCCCGTACGGGACGGACGTCGAGGAGCTACGTCAGTGGACGTCGCCCATCAGCGCCTTGACCTTCTTGCGCGACATGTAGATCGCGAAGCCGGCCAGGACCGCGGCGGCGGCCTCGAAGGCGACGACGCCCTGCGTGTTGAGGTCCGCACCGGCGATGGAGAGCATGCCGGTCACGGAGTCACCGGCGGTGACCGCGAGGAAGAAGACACCCATCATTTGGGAGGCATACTTCGCCGGCGCCATCTTGGTGGTCAGCGACAGACCCACCGGCGAGAGGCACAGCTCGGCCATGGTGTGCATCAGGAAGATCAGCACCAGCCACCACATGGTGACCTTGCCGTCGCCCGCCATGCCCATCGGGATCAGGAAGACGAAGAACGAGGCACCGATGATCAGCAGACCGAGGGAGAACTTCACGACCGTGTTGGGCTCGCGGTTGCGGCGCGCCAGAGCGATCCAGACCGCGGCGAAGACCGGCGCGAAGATCATGACGAACAGCGGGTTCAGCGACTGGAACAGCGTGTTCGGCATCTCCCAGCCGAAGATCGAACGTTCGGTGGAGGTGTCACCGAAGAGCGAGAGCGTCGAACCGCCCTGGTCGTAGATCATCCAGAAGATGGCGGCGGCGACGAAGAACCAGATGAACGCGTTCATCTTGCTCTGCTCCTCGCCCGTCAGCTCCTTGTCGCGCTTGATGCGGGCGATCACGGCGATCGGGACGACCAGACCGATGACCGTGATGGGCAGCAGCGCCCAGTTCAGGGTCAGGTCCCAGACGCCGGTGAAGGCGACGAGCAGGTAGAAGGCGGCGACGACCGCGACGGCGGTGAGCGTCCTGCTGATGACGGCGCGCTTCTCGGGGGCGGTCAGCGGGTTCGGGACCTCGCTGGAGACCGGGGCGAGGTGACGCGAACCGATCATGAACTGGAGGGCGCCGAGCGCCATACCGACCGCGGCGAGACCGAAGCCGAGGTGCCAGTTGACCTTCTCGCCGAGGATGCCGATCGCGAACGGAGCGGCGAAGGCACCCAGGTTGATGCCCATGTAGAAGATGGTGAAGCCGCCGTCACGGCGGGTGTCTTTCGGGTCGGCGTAGAGCTGGCCGACCATCGTGGAGATGTTGGCCTTCAGCAGACCCGAGCCGACGGCCACGAGGGCCAGACCGACGAAGAACATCACCTGCGTGGGCAGCGCGAGGCTGACGTGACCGGCGACGATCACGACGCTCGCGATGGCCACCGTCTTGCGGGCGCCCCAGACACGGTCACCGAACCAGCCGCCCGGCAGCGTGAAGAGGTACACCACCGACACGTAGACCGAGTAGATCGCCGTGGCCGCCGCGGCCGTGTAGGCGAGCCCGCCGCCCTGGGAGCCCGTCGCGGCGTCCGCGCCGCCGGAGACCAGGTAGAGGACGAGCAGTGCGCGCATGCCGTAGTAGGAGAAGCGCTCCCACATCTCGGTCATGAAGAGTGTGGCCAGGCCGCGGGGGTGGCCGAAGAAGGTCTTCTCGCCGTGCGGGGCGGAATCCTTCGTCAGGCTGGACGCCATGGTCGTTCCTTGTTCGTTCGGGACGCGCCGCAGACATGAGCCTGCTGCGCGCCCGGTGGGGGTGGCCGGCACCGGTGCGGCTCGGCTCTCCCCACGCCAGAGGGCCCCGCCGCCGCAGGCACAAGGGTGCCTCGGCGCGAGGAAGTGAGCGGAGCGCTCCGGGATCCACGCCCCGTGCGCGTTCTGGCGTACGGGGCCCGGCCCATAGGTCAATCACTGGTACGGGGCCGATGGGGCGGCTCCGCGTGCATGGCGGACTTTGGCTGACCAGTCAGTCCATAAGTCCCATCTGCAGTTATAGGCGTTCGGACACCATAAGAAGATGTAGGTGCCCTATGGAAGGATTTGAGAGCTGGATCACAAGATTTTCTGGAACCGATCCAGTGATTCGAAGGTAACTCATGGAAAACTCCCGCAGACTCACAGGGGCGGGTGGCCTTCACGGCGAATGCGGCTTTCGGCATTGCTTCCTGCCTTACCTCCGGATGCGTACGCCGCCCCGCAGGCCGCCGCACGGGCCGCCGCACAGGCGCGACGTGTCCGCCTCCGGAGGGTGGCGCCAGCCCGCTCCGGAGACAGAAGCGAGGTCGCTCGGGAGCCCTGCGGGATGCCCGGCGGGCCGTGGATCCGGACGACTACCATCAGGGCATGACCCGTGTACTGCTCGCCGAGGACGACGCGTCCATCTCGGAGCCGCTGGCCCGCGCCCTGCGCAGGGAGGGTTACGAGGTCGAGGTACGCGAAGACGGACCGACCGCCCTCGACGCGGGCCTGCAGGGCGGAATCGACCTCGTGGTCCTCGACCTGGGCCTGCCCGGTATGGACGGCCTCGAAGTCGCCCGCCGCCTGCGCGGCGACGGACACGCCATCCCGATCCTCATCCTGACCGCCCGCGCGGACGAGGTGGACACCGTGGTCGGCCTCGACGCCGGCGCCGACGACTACGTCACCAAGCCCTTCCGCCTCGCCGAACTCCTCGCCCGCGTCCGCGCGCTGCTGCGGCGCGGCGCCGCCGAGGTGAAGGAGGCGCCCGCGACCCACGGCGTACGGATCGACGTCGAATCGCACCGGGCCTGGATGGGCGAGGAGGAGCTCCAGCTCACCGCCAAGGAGTTCGACCTGCTGCGGGTCCTCGTCCGCGACGCGGGCCGCGTCGTCACCCGCGACCAGCTGATGCGCGAGGTCTGGGACACGACGTGGTGGTCCTCCACGAAGACGCTGGACATGCACATCTCCTGGCTCCGCAAGAAGCTCGGCGACGACGCGGCGAACCCGCGCTACATCGCCACGGTGCGCGGCGTGGGCTTCCGCTTCGAGAAGAGCTGAAGCCCTCTGTACGGGGCGATGGGCGCCACGCCGGTCGGGCGCGGTGCCCACCCCCGTAGGAAAGGACAAACGTGCGGCGTCGGCTCATCAACTCCACCCTTGCCGTCGTGCTCGTCGTCATCGCCGTCTTCGGGGTCTCCCTCGTCATCGTCGAGACGCGGACCATCACCACCAGTGCGCAGGAGCGCGTGGACTCCGAGGCCGTGCGGCTCGCGTCCATCGTCGACTCGCGGATCCTCGGGCACGAGCAGATCACCGCCGAGGTCCTCGCCGACCAGGTCGAGGGCGCGCGCTACGCCGTCGTCGAGATCCCCGGCCGCAGCGAGCCGATCGTCATCGGCGAGCGGCCGGTCGGCGATGTCATCCAGGCCACCGAGCGCGGCGAACAGGGCGAGACCGTCACCGTCCAGGAACCCCGTTCCACCGTCACCAACGAGGTCTGGCGCACCCTCCTGATGATCGCCGCGGTCGCCGCCCTCGCCGTGATCGCCGCGGTCCTGCTCGCCGTACGCCAGGCGAACCGCCTCACCTCCCCGTTCACCGACCTCGCCGAGACCGCCGAACGCCTCGGCTCCGGCGACCCCCGCCCCCGCCGCAAGCGCTACGGCGTCCCCGAACTCGACCGCGTCGCCGATGTGCTCGATTCCTCCGCCGAGCGCATCGCCCGCATGCTCACCGCCGAACGCCGCCTCGCCGCCGACGCCTCCCACCAGCTCCGTACGCCGCTGACCGCGCTCTCCATGCGCCTGGAGGAGATCACGCTCACCGATGATCCGGAGACCGTGAAGGAGGAGGCGACCATCGCGCTCACCCAGGTGGAGCGCCTCACCGATGTCGTGGAGCGCCTGCTCACCAATTCGCGCGATCCCCGCACCGGTTCCGCCGTCGCCTTCGACCTCGACGAGGTCGTCAAACAGCAGCTGGAGGAGTGGCGCCCGGCCTATCGCAGCGCGGGCCGCGCCATCGTCCACTCCGGCAAGCAGCATCTGCGGCCCGTCGGCACCCCGGGCGCGGTCGCCCAGGTGCTCGCCGCCCTGATCGAGAACTCCCTGATGCACGGCGGCGGCACCGTGGCCCTGCGCACCCGCGTCGCCGGCAACCAGGTCGTCATCGAGGTCACCGACGAGGGCCCGGGCGTCCCGGCGGACCTCGGCACGCGGATCTTCGAGCGGGCCATCAGCGGCCGCAACTCCACCGGCATCGGCCTCGCCGTGGCCCGCGACCTGGCGGAGGCCGACGGCGGCCGCCTGGAGATGCTCCAGGCGCGGCCCCCGGTCTTCGGCCTGTTCCTGTCCAACACCCCGCCGGCCCCGGACGAGGACGACCGGCCCCGTACGGTCAGATGACCTCGTACGGTCAGATGACCTCGCACGGTCAGAGAGTGGCGGAGGCGCGCGGTCGGCTCTCCGCCGTCTCGGGCGGCAGCGTCCGGAACACCCAGGTGCGGTAGGACCAGAACCGGAACAGCGTCGCGACCCCGATCCCGACGAACTTGAACACGTTGGACTGCAGCGGAGTGTCCCAGCCCGCCCAGTACGTGGCCGCGTACAGCACGCCGTTCTCGATCACGAGCCCCACGGCGGAGAACAGGAAGAACAGACCCATCTCCCGCGTGCGGCCGCTCTTGTCGCGATCCCGGTAGGTGAAATACCGGAAGCCGATGTAATTCGTGCAAATGGCCACGAACGTGGCGATCATCGAGGCGCGCACCACCGGAATCTCCGTGGTGTGCCGCAGCAGATTGAAGACGCCGAGGTTGACGAGCATGCCGACCCCGCCCACGGCGCCGAACTTCATGAGTTCCCGCCAGAGCCGGTCCAGCCGTGCGCGCAAGGAGTGTGCGCGCAGGGCGCCCCGATTGCTCATGGTGGTCGTTCAGCCTCGTTCCGTGGTCTCCCCCGTCCGGTCGTGCACGCCATGCTAACCAGACTGTGAGATGTGACGCAGGACTCGTAGGTCACTACGTATCCGGAGGCCCTTTACTCTGGAGGATGTGACGTTCCCGGTAGTCGGCATGGTCGGCGGAGGGCAGCTCGCGCGCATGACGCACGAAGCAGGCATCCCGCTCGGCATCAAGTTCAAGCTCCTCAGTGACACCCCCACGGATTCCGCGGCGCAGGTCGTCGGCGATGTCGTCATCGGCGACTACCGCGACCTGGCCACGCTGCGCGAGTTCGCGCGCGGCTGTGACGTGATCACCTTCGACCACGAGCATGTGCCGCTCGAGCACCTGCGCGCCCTGGAGGCCGACGGCATCGCCGTACGCCCCGGGCCCGAGGCGCTCCGGCACGCGCAGGACAAGGGCGCGATGCGCGAGCGCCTCACCGCGCTCGGCGCGCCCTGCCCGCGCCACCGCATCGTGCGCGACGCGGCGGATGTCCGCGCCTTCGCCGAGGAGGGCGGGGGCTTCCCCGTCATCCTCAAGACGGTCCGCGGCGGCTACGACGGCAAGGGCGTGTGGTTCGTCCGCTCCGAGGCGGACGCCGCCGAGCCCTTCAAGGCCGGCGTCCCGGTCCTCGCCGAGGAGAAGGTCGACTTCGTACGCGAACTCGCCGCCAACGTCGTCCGCTCCCCGCACGGGCAGGCCGTCGCCTACCCGGTCGTCGAATCCCGCCAGGTCGACGGTGTCTGCGACACGGTGATCGCCCCCGCCCCCGACCTCCTTGCGGAACTCGCGGTCGAGGCCCAGGAACTGGCCCTGCGCATCGCCGACGAACTCGGTGTCATCGGCCACCTCGCCGTCGAACTCTTCGAGACCGCCGACGGCGCGATCCTCGTCAACGAACTCGCGATGCGCCCCCACAACTCCGGGCACTGGACCCAGGACGGCGCCGTCACCTCCCAGTTCGCCAACCACGTACGCGCCGTGCTCGACCTGCCGCTCGGCGACCCGCGCCCGCGCGCGAAGTGGACCGTCATGGCGAACGTGCTCGGCGGCGACTACCCCGACATGTACTCCGCGTACCTGCACTGCATGGCACGCGACCCCCAGCTCAAGATCCACATGTATGGCAAGGACGTGAAGCCCGGCCGCAAGGTCGGCCACGTCAACACCTACGGCGACGACCTGGACGACGCGCTGGAGCGCGCGCACCACGCGGCCGGCTACCTGCGAGGAACGATCACCGAATGAGCGAACGCAGCGAGAACGGCGCCGACGGCCGGTCCGGCGAGCGCGCCGCCGGGCCCGTCGTCGGCATCGTCATGGGCTCGGACTCCGACTGGCCCGTCATGGAGGCGGCCGCGCAGGCGCTCGCCGAATTCGAGATCCCCTACGAGGTCGACGTCGTCTCCGCACACCGGATGCCGCGCGAGATGATCGCGTACGGCGAGGAAGCGGCCGACCGCGGCCTCAAGGCGATCATCGCCGGAGCCGGGGGAGCGGCCCATCTCCCGGGCATGCTCGCCTCGGTGACCCCGCTGCCGGTGATCGGCGTACCCGTGCCGCTGAAATACCTCGACGGCATGGACTCCCTCCTCTCCATCGTGCAGATGCCGGCCGGCGTTCCCGTCGCCACCGTCTCCGTGGGCGGCGCCCGTAACGCCGGACTGCTCGCCGCACGCATGCTCGCCGCGCACGATCCGGAACTCCTCTCCCGCATGCGCGAGTTCCAGCAGGAGCTGGGCGAACAGGCAACCGAGAAGGGCCGCCGGCTGCGCGCCAAGGCGGTGGGCAACGGGGCCTTCGGCTTCACGAAGTAGCGGCCGCGGGGGCCGGGGAAGCACGAACGCCGGGTTCGGGTATGTGCGGATGCATCGACCCCGGAGGTGCGGACGCATGGACCCCGGAGGTGCGGACGCATGGACCCGGGAGGTGCGGAGGCCGCGACCGGGGACGTCACGTCGCCCCGGTTAGGTTGTCTCCATGACTTCCCCGGACCCCGCCTCCGCCGACCGCCCGCCGCACCGCTCGCCGGATCCTTCCCCGTACCTCTCCCAGGCCCTGGACCTGCTGTCCGAACATCCCGTCGTCGACGGGCACAACGACCTGCCGTGGGCGCTGCGCGAGCACGCGCGCTACGACCTCGGGAAGTTCGACATCGCCCGCGACCAGCGCGGCAGGCTGCACACCGACCTTCCGCGCCTGCGGGCCGGCGGCGTCGGAGCGCAGTTCTGGTCGGTGTACGTACGCAGCGACATGGCCGGAGAGGACGCGGTCAGCGCGACGCTGGAACAGATGGACTGCGTGGACCAGTTGCTGGCCGCGTACCCGAAGGACCTGGTCCGCGCGCTGACCGCCGACGACATGGAGAAGGCCCGCGGCGAAGGCCGTATCGCCTCCCTCAAGGGCGCCGAGGGCGGCCACTCCATCAACAACTCCCTGGCCACCCTGCGCGCGCTGTACGCGCTCGGCGTGCGCTACATGACGCTCACGCACAACGACAACATCGCCTGGGCGGACTCGGCGACCGACTCGGTGGGCGTCGGCGGTCTCTCGGCCTTCGGCCGTGAAGTGGTCCGCGAGATGAACCGCACAGGCATGCTCGTCGACCTCTCCCACGTCGCGGCCACGACGATGCGCGACGCACTCGACGAGTCCGCCGCGCCGGTCATCTTCTCCCACTCCTCCTCGCGCGCGATCTGCGACCACCCGCGCAACATCCCCGACGACGTCCTGGAGCGGCTGCCCGCGAACGGGGGCGTGGCGATGGCCACGTTCGTGCCCAAGTTCATCCTCCCCGAGGCCGTCGCCTGGACGAAGGCCGCCGACGAGAACATGCGCGCCCACGGGCGCCACCACCTCGACACCACCCCCGAGGCGATGGCGATCCACCGCGCCTTCGAGGCCGCGAACCCGCGCCCGGTCGCGACGGTCGCCACCGTCGCCGACCACCTCGACCACATGCGCGAGGTGGCCGGCATCGACCACATCGGCATCGGCGGCGACTACGACGGCACGGCGTTCACGCCGTCCGGCCTCGACGACGTGGCCGGGTACCCCAACCTCATCGCCGAACTCCTCCACCGCGGCTGGTCCACCCCCGACCTCGCCAAGCTGACCTGGTCCAACGCGGTCCGCGCCCTACGAGACGCAGAATCCGTCGCCGAGGACCTGCAGTCCCGCCGGGGCCCGTCCAACGCGACCCTGACCGACCTGGACGGCACCTCCAGCCCGGCTGGGGTTTGAGGACGGGCTCGGTCCAGCATTCCAGCCCCTCCGGCGTTTGAGGACGAGCGCGTTCAGCGCGACAGGGGGGCCAGCGGGCGAAGCCCCCGGGGTGGCTCAGCCACCCGTGGGCGCATCGCACATCTGGCCCAACCCACCCGTGGGGTGCTTCGCACAGAAGGCCCGCCCGCCACTGGGCCCCACCCCCCCGGGGGGTGCCCACGGGGGGGGGTGGGGCGTAAGCCCACGTACCCCGGACGCACCAGCCGACGGGTCGGACCGGCGACCGCATGCCACGGTGGGCTGTACGCGCCCCACGTGACCGGAGTCCCCATGGCCGATCTGCACCTTGACTCGACGGCCTCAGGAGAGGCCGTCCAACTGGACGAGCCCAGGACCGGTACACCGCCGGCCCTTGCCGAGCAGACGCTCCCCGAGCCGCAGGCACCCCACGCGGGCCCGGCCGAACCCCGAACAGAACCCTCGACGGAACCCCCGGCCGAACCCCCGACACAGCCTCGGACACAGCTCCCGACAGAACCCCCGTCCCCCCGGGCAACCGCCCAGACCCTCCTCACCCACCACCCCGTCACCGACGGCCACAGCGGCCTCCCCAGGGCCCTGCACCAGCTCAGCTGGTACGACCTGGAGCTGGGCGAAAGCAGCCTGCGCACCGACATCCCGCGTCTGCGCATGGGCGGAGTGGGCGCGATGTTCTGGTCCCTCGCGCTCCCCGAGGAGCACCGCGGAGGGCGCGCCCTGCCCACCACCCTCACCCTCGTCGACCTCGCCACCCGCGTCATCGACGCCAACCGCGAGTCCCTGCGCCTGGCCCGCACCCCTTCGGATGCCGCCGACGCCCGCGCGTACGGCCGCATCGCCTGCCTGCTCGGCCCGGCGGAGGCCGTCTCACTCGCGGACTCGCTCGCCACCCTGCGCGCCCTGCACGCGCTGGGCGTCCGCAGCCTCGCCCTGTACGGGACGCACTGGGCCGGTGATCAAGGCCTGAGCCGCTTCGGTGAGGAGGTCGTACGGGAGTGCAACCGCCTCGGCATCCTCCTCGACCTCAGCGGCAGCTCACCCCGTACGGCCGAACGCGCCCTCGCCGTCTCCAAGGCCCCGGTGGTCTTCTCCCGCTCGGGCGCCGCCACCCTTACCCCGCATCCGGCCAACCTCACGGACGAGACGCTCGCCGCCCTCCGTACGCACAAGGGCCTGTGCATGGTCCCGTGCGCGGGCGCCCGCACCGGCCCGGCGCTCACCGATGTCGCGGACCACCTCGACCACGTACGCGAGGTGGCGGGCCCCGCATGCGTCGCGCTCTCCGGCGCGCACGACACCGAGGAGCAGCCGGCCGAGGGCGTCGAGGACACCTCGCGCTACCCGGACCTGATCGCCGAACTACTGCGCCGCGGCTGGCCCGAACCCGACCTCGCGCTTCTGACCTGGGGCAACGCCCAACGTATTCTCAGGGACACGGACTTCACGGCCCGCGCGGCCCAGCAGCGCAGACCACCGTCGACGGCGACGGTGGAACGCCTGGACGGCTGAGCGCGACGGTGGAGCGCCTGGGAGGCTGAGCGCGGGGCGTTGTCGGCGGGCGTTGTCAGCCGGGACTGTCAGCCGGGACTGTCAGTGGGGAGCGGTAGCCTTGAAAAGGGCTCGGCCCCCAGGGAGGGCGGGGTCTGTCCAGCTGTACCCGGCCCCGCTCAAGCAACCGGCCGCCCCATCGCCCGGTACGTCCACCCAGCCTCGCGCCACCGCTCCGGGTCCAGCGCGTTGCGCCCGTCGAGGATGATCCGCTCGGCCGCCACGGCGCCCAGCGCCGCCGGGTCGAGCTCGCGGAACTCCCGCCACTCCGTGAGGTGCAGTACGACATCGGCGCCCCGCACCGCACCGAGCGCGGTCTCGGCGTAGCCGAGCGTCGGGAACAGGCGCCGGGCGTTGTCCATGCCCTTGGGGTCGTACACCGTGACCTGGCCGCCCTGCAGATGCACCTGCCCGGCCACGTTCAGCGCGGGCGAGTCCCGTACGTCGTCGGAGTCCGGCTTGAACGTGGCGCCGAGCACCGCGACCCGCTTGCCCAGGAACGCACCGCCGACCGCCTCGCGCGCCAGCTCCACCATGTGCCCGCGCCGCCGCATGTTGATCGAGTCGACCTCGCGCAGGAACGTCAGCGCCTGGTCCGCCCCCAGCTCACCGGCGCGCGCCATGAACGCCCGGATGTCCTTCGGCAGACAGCCGCCGCCGAAGCCGATCCCGGCCCGCAGGAACTTCCGGCCGATCCGCTCGTCGTAGCCGATCGCCTCCGCCAGCTTCACCACATCGCCGTCGGCGGCCTCGCAGACCTCGGCCATCGCGTTGATGAAGGAGATCTTCGTCGCCAGGAAGGAGTTCGCGGAGGTCTTCACCAGCTCCGCGGTCGGGAAGTCCGTGACGACGAACGGCGAGCCCTCGGCGATCGGCGCCGCGTACACCTCGCGCAGGATTTTCTCCGCCCGCTCACTCGCCACACCCACCACGAGCCGGTCGGGGTGCAGCGTGTCGTTCACGGCGAAGCCCTCGCGCAGGAACTCCGGGTTCCACGCCAGCTCCACGCCCTCGGGCAGCAGCATGGCGAGCCGCGCCGCCGAACCGACCGGCACCGTCGACTTGCCGACGACCAGCGAGCCCTCCCGTACGAAGGGGGCGAGTGAGGCGAAGGCGGCGTCCACGTGGCTCATGTCGCAGGCGTACTCACCCTGCCGCTGCGGGGTGTTGACGCAGACGAAGTGCACATCGCCGAAGTCCCCCACCTCTTCCCACGAAGTGGTGAACCGCAGTCGCCCGCTCGACCCTTCGAGGCCCTCGACATGCTTGGCGAGCAGCTCCTCCAGGCCCGGCTCGTACATGGGCACCCGGCCCTGCGCGAGCAACTCGATCTTCTCGGGGGCGATATCGAGCCCGAGCACCTCGAAGCCCAGCTCGGCCATCGCCGCTGCATGCGTCGCACCGAGATATCCGGTGCCGATCACAGTGATCTTGAGGGACATACGCGGTGCTCCTGGACGTGCTGGGGGGCTGGCCGTCCCGAGCATATCCGCGCGCGCGAGCCGGATGTCCGGGGTGGCATTGCTCACTGGAGCCGCACCGGAAGCGCGCCCGGTCGCTATCGTGGAACCTGCACAGGCTACTTAGCGGTAATTAACTCGCATTAGCCCGCATTGACTCGTACCGACTCAGCCCGACTCAGCGTGGGAGTGGACAACCTTGGCAGGACAGCCCGAATTCGACCTGTACCGTCCGGCCGAGGAGCACGACATGCTCCGCGAGGCCGTCCGCGCGCTGGCCGAGGCGAAGATCGCTCCGCATGCGGCCGCCGTCGACGAGGAGGCCCGCTTCCCGCGGGAGGCCCATGACGCGCTCGTCGCCAACGATCTGCACGCGGTGCACGTCCCCGAGGCCTACGGCGGCGCCGGTGCCGACGCGCTCGCCACCGTCATCGTCATCGAGGAGGTCGCCCGAGTCTGCGCCTCCTCCTCACTGATCCCCGCCGTGAACAAGCTCGGCTCGCTCCCGGTGATCCTCTCCGGCTCCGAGGAGCTGAAGAAGAAGTACATGGGCCCGCTGGCCAAGGGCGAGGGCATGTTCTCGTACTGCCTCTCCGAGCCGGACGCCGGTTCGGACGCCGCCGGCATGAAGACCAAGGCCGTACGCGACGGCGACTACTGGGTCCTCAACGGCGTCAAGCGCTGGATCACCAACGCGGGCGAGTCCGAGTTCTACACGGTCATGGCCGTGACGGACCCGGAGAAGCGCTCCAAGGGCATCTCGGCCTTCGTCGTCGAGAAGGGCGACGAGGGCGTCTCCTTCGGCGCCCCGGAGAAGAAGCTCGGTATCAAGGGCTCCCCGACCCGCGAGGTCTACCTCGACAACGTGCGCATCCCCGCCGACCGCATGATCGGCGAGGAGGGCACCGGTTTCGCGACCGCCATGAAGACCCTGGACCACACCCGCATCACCATCGCGGCCCAGGCCCTCGGTATCGCCCAGGGCGCCCTCGACTACGCCAAGGGCTACGTCCAGGAGCGCAAGCAGTTCGGCAAGCCGATCGGCGACTTCCAGGGCATCCAGTTCATGCTCGCCGACATGGCCATGAAGATCTCCGCGGCCCGCGCCCTCACCTACCAGGCCGCCGCCGCCTCCGAGCGCGGCGACGCCGACCTCACGTACCTGGGCGCGGCCGCCAAGTGCTTCGCCTCGGACGTCGCGATGGAGGCCACCACGGACGCGGTCCAGCTCCTGGGCGGCTACGGCTACACCCGTGACTACCCGGTGGAGCGCATGATGCGTGATGCCAAGATCACGCAAATCTATGAAGGTACGAATCAGGTCCAGCGGATCGTCATGGCGCGCAACCTGCCCTGACCCTCTGCGAGCTGATCCGTCGAAGGGCGCCTTCGGGCGCCCTTCACGCTTGTGTGCCGCGGATCAGCTGCGGGGGCCGCGCGTGCTGCGGGCCGCGGATCAGCGGCGGGCCGCGGACCCGCTCAGGCGTTCTCGCGCAGCACAGCGGGCCGGCGCGAGGCGATGACCTTCCTGGCCAGGGCCTTGGGGCTGGTCAGGAAGCCGTAGCCCCACGACATGTGCATCGTCGCGAGCGCCACCGGGATCTGCAGGCGGGCCTTGAGCGGCAGCCCCTTGCCGGCCGGCAGGGAGCCCGCGGTGATTGCGGCGAGGTAGCCGCCGGGGATGACGAAGCCGAGTGGGGTGAGCGCCGCGCCCACGACCAGTCCGGCCGCGATCGCGCAGACGGCGGTCGGCGGGGCGAGGTAGCGCAGGTTGATGGAGCCCTCGTGGTAGCGGGCGACGACATGGCGCCAGCGGCCGTAGTCCTTGTACTGCTTGGCGAGCGCCTTCACGGAGGGGCGCGGCCGGTAGGAGACCCTCAGCTCCGGCGAGAACCAGATGAGGCCGCCGGCCTCGCGGATACGGAAGTTCAGCTCCCAGTCCTGGGCGCGGATGAACTCCTCGTTGTAGCCGTCCTGCTGTTCGAGCGCCTCGCGCCGGAAGACGCCGAGGTACACGGTATCGGCGGGGCCCGCCTCGCCGCCGGTGTGGAAGGCGGCGTTGCCCACGCCGATCTTCGAGGTCATCGCGGCGGCGACCGCGTGCTCCCAGTCGTTCTCGCCCTCGGCGTGCATGATGCCGCCGACGTTCATCGCACCGGTCTCCTCCAGGAGGCGGACGGCGGTGGCGATGTAGTTCGGTGAGAGGATCCCGTGGCCGTCGACGCGTACCACGATCGGGTGCCGGGAGGCCTTGATCGCCGCGTTCAGGGCGGCGGGCGTGCGGCCCGTCGGGTTCGGCACCGTGTGGACGCGGGGGTCTTCGCGTACGAGCTCGGCGGCGATCTCGTCGGTGCGGTCGGTGGACGGGCCGAGCGCGATCACCACCTCCATCTCACCCGCGTACTCCTGCTCCAGGATCGCGTGGACGGCACCGCGCAGATGCCGCTCCTCGTTGAGGACCGGCATGATCACGGATACGGCGGGGGGCTGCTCGGCGGTCGGCCGGCGACCCGGCCGGGGATTCTCGCTCATCACCCGTCACGTTACCGCGAACGGGGGACACGGTGGTGCGGCCCCCGGGCCGCCTCCCCGGGCCGCATTTCGTATGGGCCTACGTTTGTACCGTCCCTGCGCCTGTGTGCACCACGTACCACCGCTGTGTGCACCACGCACCGCCGCGGAGAGGTGTCCCCCTGTGCCCGTGCCGCCGCCCAGCCCCGCCCGACCTCCCCGGCGAGGACCACGACAGGGAGCGCGGCAGTCCGTACGGTCCGGGGTGCGGCAGCCGCCGCCCGTGCGGCGCAGGAGGCCCGGGCGGCGGCCGCGCTGGGCGATGCGGATGGCGACCACGTTCTCTGTGGCGGTGCTCGCGACGGCCGGGATCGGGCATGTCCTGGTGACGGGCCTGGACACCGGGATCGACCGGGTCGACCCCTTCAAGGACATGAAGAATCGTCCCTCCGCGAGCGACGGCATGAACGTGCTCCTGGTCGGCACGGACGGCCGCAACAAGATCACCGAGCAGGAGCGGCGCGCGTACCGGCTCGGCGGGGCGCCCTGCAACTGCACGGACACGATCATGATCGTGCACATCTCGGAGGACGGGAACCGCGCCAGCATCGTCAGCCTGCCGCGCGATTCGTACGCCGTGGCGCCCGCGCACACCGACCGCAACAGCCGTGAGAGGCACCACGCGCACCCGATCAAGCTGAACGCCGCCTATGCGGAGGGCGGGCCCCAGCTGACCGTGCGCACGGTCGAGCGGATGACCAAGGTCAAGATCGACCACTATCTGGAGGTCGACTTCACGAGCTTCATGAAGACCGTGGACGTCCTCGGTGGCGTGGAGATCTGCACGACGAGCCCGATGAAGGACTCGTACACGGGCCTCGACCTCGCTGCGGGCAGGCACCGTCTGAGCGGCGGCGAGGCACTGCAGTACGTGCGCTCCCGCCATGTCGACGGGGCCGCGGACCTCGGCCGGATGCAGCGCCAGCAGCGCTTCCTCGCCGCCGTCATCGCGAAGGCGACCTCGTCCGGGGTGCTCCTCAACCCGGTCAAATTCCGCAACGTGACCCGGACCGTCCTCGGCTCGGTGCGCGCCGACCGCTCCTTCGGCACCGACGAGATGCTGGACCTCGGGCGGGCGATGCGCGGCTTCACACCCGCCTCCTCCGAGTTCACCTCGGTGCCCATCGGCGAGATGAACCACAAGGTGAAGGGCATCGGATCGACCCTGAAATGGGATCCGGAGCGCTCCCGGAGGATCTTCGACGCGCTGCGCGAGGACCGGCCGCTCGCGCCGCTGCGCAAGAAGAACAAGGCGATCCTGGTGGATGTGGCACCGCAGCAGATTCGTGTGCAGGTCGCCAACGGCACCTCCGTCGACGGGCTCGGCGGACGCGTCGACAAGGCCCTGCGCAAGACCGGCTTCCGTACGACGGGCGCGCCCCTCGATGCCACGCCGGTCGAGCGGACCCTCGTCGAGTACGACCCCCGCTGGGACCGGTCGGCCCGGGCCCTGACCACCGCGCTGCCCGGATCGCGGCTGAAGGCGGTCAAGGGGCTCGGCGGGACGCTGAAGGTGACGGCGGGCCCGGACTACGCGGGGGTGCGCAAGGTGCGCGCCCAGGACGCCGACCAGGGCGAGTTCGGTGTTGTCACCGGTGACCAGGTGGTATGCGGGAAGGACTGAGGGAGGCGGCCGCTCCCGCGGTCGTCGGACCTGCCGGCCCCTCCCGCCGTCAGCGGAACCCCCGGCCGCCTGGGTCGTGTTGCGAAGATCGCTTCTGCCCTGCGGGCGAACGAAGCGACTTTCGCACCACGCCCCGGGACCGTCAGTCGTCAAGGCCCTCCGCCGCGCGCTTCTCGCGCAGCTCCATGATGGCGCGGCGGCGCGCGAGGCGGTGGGTGCGGCGGATCTGGGCCTCCTGGTAGCGGCGACGGTCGCGCTCGGTCTCCGGGAGCACCTGCGGGACGCGGCGCGGCTTGCCCTCGGCGTCGACGGCGGCGAAGACGAGGTAGGCGGAGCCGACCTGCTGCGGCGGCGTCGACTCGTTCCAGCGCTCGGCCAGGACCCGTACGCCGACCTCCATCGAGGTACGGCCCGTCCAGTTGACCTGCGCCTTCACATGGACGAGGTCCCCGACCCGTACCGGTTCGAGGAAGGCCATCTCGTCCATCGAGGCCGTCACCGCCGGCCCGCCCGAGTGCCGGCCGGCCACTGAACCCGCGGCGTCGTCGACGAGTTTCATGATCACCCCGCCGTGCACCGTCCCCAGAAGGTTGGTGTCGTTGTGGGTCATGATGTGGCTGAGGGTGGTCCGGGAAGCCGCGGTCGGCTTGCCCGGAATCTCCGCCTCGGGCTGCGGGGCCTGGTCTGTCATGTCCTCCACTCTATGTCCGCTCCGCGTCAGCCCTGGTCGCGGGCGCTTTGCGTCCGGCGCGCTCCCTCCGGGCGCTCTGTGTCCGGCGCGGGTCCCCCAGGCGCTCTGTGTCCGGCGCGCGTACCGGGCGCTTTGTGTCAGGTATGCAACAGCCCTGGCCCGGTTTACCCGCATCCCTTGCTCCCCGTAACAAGGGGACCGGCACACTGTGGGCATGAATGACTGGCCCCAGGGGTGGAATGAAGACCGCAGCCGTGGCTACGGGCGCGGCGCGAGCAGTGCGCAGCCCGAGGGCGCGCGCACGATGCGTCATGTCCAGCGCGGTCCCCAGCCCGGCCGGCCCCCCAGGCCGCAGTCGCCGCCGTACGGCGTTCCCTCGCAGCCCACGCACGGCTACGACGACCGCCGGGGCGAGTCCCACGGCAACGGGTACGACGACCGGTACGACGACGGACGCGGCGGCTACGACAGCGGCTACAGCGACGGCCAGGTCTACGGCGGTGGCGGTGGCCGTGGGCGCGGCGGCGACGACGGCGCGTACCGGCCCGGCCGGGGCGCCCCGGACTGGCGCCGCCGGATCAAGACAGGCGCGATCACACTGCTCGTGGTCATGCTGCTGTGGTCCGTGGGCACGTACTTCTGGGCGAATTCCAAGCTGCGCCAGGAGGTCGACCTGTCCAAGGTCATCGAGCGCCCGGAGGCCGGCAAGGGCACCAACTACCTGATCGTGGGCTCCGACAGCCGCGAGGGCCTGTCCGCCGAGGACCGCAAGCGCCTGCACACCGGTTCCGCCGAGGGCAAGCGCACCGACTCGATGATCCTGCTGCACGTCGGCGACAACGGGAACACGATGGTCTCCCTGCCCCGCGACTCGGACGTCGAGATCCCCTCCTTCAAGGGCTCCGAGTCCGGCAAGCTCTTCCCGAACACCGGCCGCCGCGTGAAGCTCAACGCCGCCTACGCCGAGGACGGCCCGGAACTGCTCGTCCGCACCGTCGAGCACAACACCGGTCTGCGGATCGACCACTACGCGGAGATCGGCTTCGGCGGCTTCGCGAAGATCGTCGACGCGGTCGGCGGGGTCGAGATCGACATCCCGAAGGCCTTCAAGGACAAGGACGCCGGAGCGGACTTCGAGGCGGGCCGGCAGACCCTCAACGGCGAGGAGGCCCTTGCCTACGTCCGTACCCGCAAGGCCTTCCCGGGCAGTGACCTGGACCGTACGAAGAACCAGCAGAAGTTCCTCGCGGCCCTCGCCGAGCAGTCGGCGACCCCGTCCACGGTCCTCAACCCCTTCAGGCTCTACCCCACGATGGGCGCCGGCCTCGACACCCTGATCGTCGACAAGGACATGGGCCTGTTCGACGTGGCCGAGATGTTCTGGGCGATGAAGAGCGTCTCCGGCGGTGAGGGCCAGTCGATGAACATGCCGATCTCGGGCAACCGCGGCAGCAACCTGGTCTGGGACAAGGCCAAGGTGAAGCAGCTGGTGGAACAGCTGAAGAACGACGAGAAGGTCACGGTCACCGAGTAGCCGCGCGGCACGAACGCACAAGGAGAGCCCCGGCCGAGTGATCCGGCCGGGGCTCTCCTTGTGCGGGTACGGGGGTGCGCTACCAGGTGTAGCGAGGGTTGACCTTCATGCAGCCCTTGTCCGCGCCGTTCTCGATCTTCTCCCTCGGAGGGGCCTTCGGCGCCTGCTTCACGGGCCGTTCGCCCTCGCGCCAGTCCGCGCCGACGGTCAGCGTGACGGCCGAGACCTCGGTGGACTTCTTGACCGAACTCAGCGGCAGCCCGAGGGCCTTGGCGAGCGCCTGGGCATCCCCTTCGAGCTCGGGGCTCGGGAAGTGGATCACCGTACGGGGCTGCTCCACATCGGCGCCGGGTGCGGACCGCTCGGCGGCCGCGAGGGTGTAGCCCTCGGCCTTGAGCAGTTCGGCGACCGCGCCGGCCCGGCCCGGCAGCGGAGCGAGGCCGTCGCCGCCCGTGGCGTTGTGGACGACGACGCCGGTCTCGGCGGGGGCGGCCGCAGGGTCGTCCGAGAGCTTCTCCTTGTTCTTCTTCTTGGCGTCCTTGCCGTCGAGCGCGATGTCGTCGCGGACGAGTTCCCACAGGTCCTCGGCCTCGCCCGGCTTGGGCTCGACCTTCGATCCCACGTAGTTGAACGGCATGGTCGTCATGTTGATCCGCTTGGTCGGCACCTTCTTCAGCTCGCCGCCCAGGGAGGCGAGCTTCTCGACCGAGTCGAGGCCTTCGTCGGGCTTGAGGGCCGTCGTGGCGGCCTCGGCGAGCTTCAGCATCTCGGTCGGATTGGTGAGCCGGGCGCTGGCCTTGAGCTCGCGGACCATCGAGTTCATGTACAGGTGCTGGGCCTTGGCCCGCGCGATGTCGGTGTTGTCCTCGAAGCCGTAGCGGGTACGCAGCCACTGCAGGGCCTGCTCGCCCTTGACCGAGGTGGTGCCCTCCTCCAGCTTGAGGCCGGAGCCCTCGCCGGACCGGTTGCGGGAGTGGATGTTGGCGTCCACGCAGACCGGGACACCGCCGATCGCGTCCGCCATCGACACGACACCGGTGAAGTCGACCACGATGAAGTGGTCGATACGGATCCCCGTGAACTTCTCCCAGGTCAGGACGGTGCACGCGGCGCCGCCGCGGCCGAGGGTCTCGTTGGTCGGCTTCCGGGTCAGCGCCGGGAAGGTCTCCCCGGTCTCCGGGTCCTTGCACTCCGGGATGTCGAGCAGGGTGTCCCGCGGCATGCTCACCACGGACATGTTGCTGCGGTCCGCGGAGAGGTGGAGCAGCATCTGCACATCGGCGAGCGGCTTGGCGCCGACGCTCTCCTTGTGGCCGCCGAGCCGCAGGTTCTCCGCGGAGTTACGGTCGTCCGAGCCGATCAGCAGGATGTTCAGCGGCGTCTGCCCGGCCGCGTTGGGCGTGGCCTTCGGCGCCCGGCCGTCCTCGTCGGGCATCGGCGCAGTCTGGATGTTGTTGTTGAGATGGCGGTAGTAGAGGTAGCCGGCCGTTGCCGTCCCGAGTATCAGGAAGGCGAACACCGCCGCCACCCAGCGCAGGATCCGCCGTCGGCGGCTGCGGGGCCTGCGTGCCGCCAGCCGGCGGTCGCGCCGGGTGGCGGGCTCGCCCGGGCCGGGGGGCCGCGTCCCGGCCCGGGCGCCGGGGCGGCGGTTCCCGTCCGTGCCGGGCCTGCGGGGGCCGGGTACGTGGGGTTCCGCGTGCGGGTGGGGCTTCTCCCGCGCAGGGCCGTCCCAGCCCGCCTCAGGCGGCTGCGGTGCGTGGGATTGCTGGTCACCCCTGCCGTACACATCGTTCTGCGTCATGCCCGTTCCCTCCCGGGGCGGCGCACCATGTGACCCCCACCTGTGAAATCGTCTGCAACGGCAGACCTCTCAGATGCCCCAAGGGTTGTTCACGTGCCGCGAGTCTTTTCCGGATCTTGGCCCTTCCCGTGTGATCCGGGGAACGCTCCGCTGCCGCGGGGACCGGGCGTCACAGCTGCCGCGGGCACCGGGCGCCACAGGGAGCCGAAGCGTCGGGATAATGTGAGCGGCCTGCGACCCGGCGGTCCCGTGGCCGGCTCCGAGAGGGCAACCTTCGCCCACTCTCACGCGTCAAACCAGCGAGCACGGGGCGATGACAAGGGAGTGCGCGGGTTGACCAGACACAAAGCCGCCAGCAGGAAGCCCGGTCCGGCCAGGAACGCGGGGCGCGGTGGCGTGCGTGGTGACGTGCGTGGTGACGGAGGCAGCGGCATACGCGGCGGCGGAGCGGAAGGGCCCGGCGACAGAGCGACCGACTTCGGCTGGGACGACAGTCTCTACGCGGAAGGGTCGACCGGCCCGGCCGTTTCCGTACCCCGGCAGCGCGACGGGAGTTCGTATGAGCGCGGCGGGACGCTTGAGCGCGGCGGGACACTTGAGCGAGGCGGGAGTTCACCAGGCGGAGGCGGCCGCTCCAGGCGGCGCCGGGCCGCCCCGCGCCGCCGCCGCTGGGTGCTGTGGAGCGTCTGCACGCTGTCGTTCCTCATACTCGTGGCGGGCGGTGGCGGTTGGCTGTACTACCAGCACCTCAACAACAACATCGAGAAGAAGCCGCTCAATCTCGGGACCGGCACGCAGGTCGAGAAGAACCCGCCGAACGAGTTCGGCCAGACCGAGTTGAACATTCTGCTGCTCGGATCGGACAGTCGGTCGTCCGAGGAGAACCAGCAGCTCGGTGGCGCCCGGGACACGGCGGATGAGCCGCCCAGGGCGGATGTGCAGATGCTGATGCACGTGTCCGCGGACCGCAGCAACATGTCCGTCGTCAGCATTCCCCGCGACACGATGATCGACATTCCGGAGTGCAGGGACGAGGACGGCAGGCTCTACCCGGCGAAGGACTACGCCCGGATCAACGAGAGCCTGCAGCACGGCGGCCCGGGGTGCACGGTAGCCACCTGGACCCGGATCACCGGTGTCCACATCGACCACTTCATGATGGTCGACTTCGCGGGGGTCGTCTCGATGGCCGACGCCGTCGGCGGGGTGCCGGTGTGTGTCAAGGACAATGTGTACGACAAGAAGTCCGGTCTGCGGCTCACCAAGGGCACCCACGACGTCAAGGGTGAGCAGGCGCTGCAGTGGCTGCGTACCCGATACGCCTGGGGCAGCGACGTCAAGCGTGCCGAGGCCCAGCACCAGTACATGAACGCCATGGTGCGGGAGCTCAAGAAGGGCACGAAACTCACCGACCCGGGCCAGCTGATGGACCTTGCGGAGGCCGCCACCAAGGCGCTGACGGTGGACAAGGAAGGACTTGGCAGCGTCAAGAAGCTGTACAGCCTCGCACAGGAGCTGCAGAAGGTGCCGACGGACCGGATCTCCATGACCACGATCCCGGTCCGGGAGGACCCGCGGAACCCCGAGGCCACTCTGCTGCTCAACGAGCCGGAGGCCGAGAAGATCTGGAAGCTGCTGCGCAGCGACACCGCGTTCGACGGCAAGGACAAGAAGAAGGCGGACAAGAGCCCCACCACGAAGGGGACCCCACAGCCGGCCGCCGAGGTGCCCGTCGCGGTGTTCAACGGCACGGGCGCCGGCAGTCAGCAGCCGGTGCCGGGCAGGGCCTCTTCGATCACGGAGCAGTTGCAGACGCTGGGCTGGACCCAGGCGGAAGTGGACACCACGCCGCGGCCGCAGGCCGACACGACCCTGCACTACGGCAGCGCGGAGGAGCGGGCGACCGCGCTCGCGCTGGCGAAGAAGATCGGTCTCCCGTCCGGCGCGGTCAAGCAGGTGAAGGGCACCGGGAAGCTCGAGCTGGTGATCGGTGCGGACTGGCGTGAGAGCAACGCGTACCCGAAGGCAGCGAAGCCGGGGGAGAACAAGGCGCCCGAGTCGGCGAAGCTCACCATGGGGGGCGACTCCGGGGCGTGTATGGACGTATACGCCCCCTACCGCTGGTAGCCCGGACTGCCCTGCCCTGCCCGTGCCCCGCCGTCGTCGTCAACGGGAGTCGACGACGACGGCGGGGCAGGGTCACTTCGCGCAGGTCTTCTTGTCGGCCTCGGTCTTGTCCAGGTCCTTCGGCGCGGCCGGGGCGCCCACCGCGGTGCCCGGCTCGGAGAAGTCGGCGCCGAGGATCAGGACGATCGCGGGCAGGCCCTGGTCGTTCGTCTGGCTCTCGCCTTCCTTGAGCGCCGAGCCCGGCAGTTTCAGGACCTCGGCCAGCTTGCGTGCCTGGTCGGCCTGTTCGGGCGCGTACTCGAGGGTGGTCTTGGCCTGCTTGGGCTCGTGGTTGCCGAGCTGGCTTGCCTTGTTCATGCCGTGCTCGTTCTGCACGTACGTGAGTGTCTTGCTCGCCGCGCCCTGTGGGGCGCCGCCGTTGTAGATGTTCACGCGGACGTCCGCGGCCGCGGACTTGGGGCCCTTGAGGCGTGCGGCCTGCGCGTCCTTCTTCTTCTTGGCGGTCGCGGTCAGGGACACGTCGTTCTTGATGGCCGCGAACAGCGGGTTCGCCTTGGCCTCGTTGACCAGGACGGTGGCGCCGTCGGTGTTGTCGACGACCGGGACGGTGGTGAAGCTGATGTGCTTCAGATCCACCTTGCCGAGCTCCATGCCGAGATCGCGGAGCTTGAAGACATCGCTGAGCTTGTCGTCGACGGTGAGCGCCTTCGTGGCGGAGTCGGCCAGGTCCATCATCGTCGTCGGGCTGGTCATCTTCGACTTCATCTTGCGCATCAGCGAACTGAGGAACTGCTGCTGCAGTTTGATGCGGTCGAGGTCGGAACCGAAGCCCACCGCGTGCCGGGTGCGGACGAACGCGAGCGCGTCGTCGCCCTCGACCGTGCTGGTGCCCTTGGGCAGATCCAGATGGGAGTCCGGGTCCTTTATGGGCTTGGCGAGGCAGACGTCCACGCCGCCGACCGCGCTGCTCAGGGTCTTGACGGCGTTGAAGTCGGCGACGAGGAAGTGGTCGAGCTTGATGCCGGTCAGCTCGGTGACCGTACGCATCGTGCAGCTCGGCGTACGCCCCGACTGGCCGAGGCTGATGTTGAAGCGTTTGCCCTGCTCGCCCGGAATGTTCTTCTGTGTGCCGTCTTCCTGCGTCGTCGGGCAGTCCGGGATGTCGACGATCATGTCGCGCGGAAGGCTCAGCGCCGTCGCGTTGGAACGGTCCTTGGAGACATGCAGCAGGATCGTGGTGTCCGCGTGCCCGGGGCTGCCGGCATCGCCGTAGCCCTCGTTGCCCTTGCCGGTGCGCTTGTCGGTGCCGACGATCAGTACGTTGATCGCCTTGTCCTTGCTGAACCCGCCCGTGCCCGCACCGTCGTCGGAGACCGTGGTCAGGTTGTCGTTCAGATGCTCTATGTAGAAGTACGCGGTGGCCGCGCCGCCGACGAGCAGGAACGCCAGGGTGCCGCCCGTCCACAGCAGGATCTTCTTGCCCCTGGACTTCTTCCTCTGCTTCGGTCTGCGCCGCCCCGGGCCGAGCGGCTCCTCGCCCGGCCGACGCCTGCGCTGCCCCGGTACGTCACCGGGGGGCCGCTGCTGCGGCCGGCGCCCGGGAGGTGCCTGGCGGGTGCGGCCCTGGGCCGGGGGCGCGGCGTTCGTCATGCGCCGCGGCGAGGGGATGCCCGACTCCGGTGCGGAGGGGGTCAGTCGCAGTTCGTAGTCGCCGGTCTGCGGGTTGAGTACCCACTGGTCTGCGGGGTCGATGTCCTCTGCCCGCCTGCGGCCTTGCGCGTCCACGGTTGCTTGAGTCCTCCGTCGGGGCCACGCGGCGCCTTCCCCCTTCAAGGCGTCCGGTCGATCTGTGGTGCACGGGTGCAGGGCGCTGCTTGATCGCAGGGGTGCACCGGATCGCTCACACTATCCGCCCGGATCCGCGCAGGGCGACGGCGGTGACGCATTCCACGCCGCTTACAACCGGGCAATATGCCCCAATACAAGGTCAACGGCCCTTGGTGCTTTGGGATCCCTTTACTCACCTATGGCGCAGTCGGCACTGAACAGACGGACCCGGCGGCCGTGCTGCCGCGGAAGGTGGGGGCGGCGGAAGGGGCACCTTCGGGTGATTCGCCTGGTTCGTTGTCATCTCCTGTCGCGGATGCGTCCTTCGCCACGTGCAGCGGGGCGTCCTCGCGCAGCAGCTCGAAGAGACGGTCGGCGTCCGGCTGTACGAGTTCGTCCCGGTTCGCGTCGTACGCGTAGGAGCGCCGTGGCACGGTCAGGAACCGCACCTGGTCCGCGGGGATGTCCCGCATGCTGCGCACCAGCTCGTACAGATCGGTCAGTCGGGCGATCGCCGGATCGGTGGTCAGCGAGGAGGTCGCCGCGTCGAGCACCGGGTAGAGCCGGACCGGATTCAGCAGGACGCCACTGTCGCGCAGCTTGCCGGCCAGCGCGGCGAGGAAGGCCTGCTGGCGGTCCATCCGCTCGGTGTCGCTGCCGTCGCCGAGCGTCTTGCGTGCCCGTACGAAGCCCAGCGCCTGCTCCCCGTTCAGCTTCTGCCGACCCGCCCGCAGCCTGAGCCGGGCGGCCGGATCGTCGATCGGGTCCTTCAGGCACACCTCGACGCCGTCCACCGCGTCCACCAGCTTCTTGAAGCCGCGGAAGTCCACGATCATGTGATGGTCGATCCGGATGCCGGTGAGCCGCTCGATTGTCCGGATCGTGCAGGCCGCGCCGCCCCACTCGAAGGCCCAGTTGAACTGCGCGGACCGCTCCTCGGTCCGCGTGCCGTCCTCCGTGCGGCAGCTCGGGATGTCCACGATCACATCGCGCGGCAGCGAGACGGCGGTGGCGCTCTTACGGTCGGCGGCCAAGTGCAGCAGGATCGTGGTGTCGGAGCGGCCGCCGTCCGTGCCCGAGTCCTTGCCGTACCGGTCGTTGCCTTCGCCGATACGGGTGTCGGAGCCGATCAGGAGGATGTTCTGCGCGTTGTGCTTCGCGGGCGGGGGCCGCTCGCGTTCATAGCGCGCCAGTTCCTCGGCGGCGGTGAGGTCCCGGGTGATGTTGCCCTGCAGCCGCTGATAGATCCCCCAGCCGACACCCGCGACGCCGAGCACGACAACGGCGGCGGCGAGGGCGATCCACCGAACCCACCGCGGACCGGTCGCCCGGGACGTGTGAGCGTCCTCCGCGGACTGGTCCGGAACATCGGGCGGGCCTGCGGAGTCGGTCACGTCGGGGTCCCCCCTCAGGGCATGGGCGGCACAGCCGGCGCGCCCCGTGCGGGGCGCTTCCTAGACCATGGCCCGATTCCCGAACCCTCCGCCTGCGCACACCCCCACCCGCTACGCCACCGGAGTGAGCACACCTGTCCGGGCATCCACCCCGGGTCGTATCCACCCCGGGTCGTATCCACCCCGGGGTGTATCCACCCAGGGTCGTATGCGCGCCGGGTCGTATCCGCGCCGGGCCCTGTCGGTGCCGCGCTCGATCGGCCCCGGGCCTCACCCTTCCCGCCGCACCGTCACCCGTTCGCTCTCCACCCGCTTGGCCAGATCCTCCGCACCGAGCCGGTCCAGATTCCGGCACAGCACCACCGACGCCCCGCTCACCAACGGCGCGAACAGCCCCGCCGACAGCCCGTCCCAGCTCCCGTACGAGAGCCCGGACAGCACCCGCTCCCCGGGCCCGAGCCCGAGCCCGCGCGCATCCGCGAGCGCCCGCTCCACCACCTCGGCCCCCGTCAGCTCCGTATCACCGACGACGAGCGCCTCGTCCGACGGCGATACGGGCGCGAAGGGCGCGAACTGGTCCCCTTGCCCCGGCACCTCGACCGCGTAGTCGAGGAATCCCTCCGGCGGCTGCGGAAAGCACCCGCCGAGCGGCCGCAGCGCAAGAGCGACCCGCTCACCGGAACAGCTCGAGGCCACCTCCAACGTGTCGGGCCCGCTGACCACGAGATCGGCCTCGGCGGGATCGCCACCCACCACCGCCGTCACCCCGGTGGACGAGCAGGCGAGCAGCCAGACCGCCGTCTGCCAGTGCGCGGGCAGCAGCAGCGCGAGCCGGTCGCCGGGCTCGGCGGACAGCTCGCCCTGGAGCAGATTGGCGGTCTTCGCCACCCAATTGGCGAAGGTGGCCACGGACAATTCGACCCGCTCACCGGTCGCATCGTCGTAGAAGGTCACAAGGGGACGGCCGGGATCCGCGGCGAGCGCGGATCGCAGCAGGTCGGCGGGGGTGCGGTCGGTCGCGTTCACGGCGCCAAGCCTACGCGCGCACGGCGGCCCGGGTCCGGCGTGGCGGTACACCGTCCGGACCGACGGACCGTCAGTTCCCTTGCGCCCACAACATGCGGGTACGTCTCCTTCCTCCCACCATCGACCCATGCGTGCATATCTTGCTTCCTCGATCGGTGTGGCCTGTGCCGTGGCCCTGTCCCTGCCGCTCGCCGTGCCCGCGAGCGCGACCGAGTCACCGGCGGTCCCGGCCCGTACGGCTGAAGCGGCCAAGTCGTCGGACGCCTCCGCCCGTACGGCAGACACAGCGGCAGAGACAGCGGCAGAGACAGCGGCAGAGTCAGCGGCAGGCACTGCGGCAGACACAGCGGCAGCGGCCGATTCAGCCGAAGCCGGCTCGACCCAGTCGCTGCCCCTGAAGCCCCTCGGCTCCGAACGCTCGCTCGGCGCGAGCTCCGCGCAAGGCGTCCAACGGCGCGAAGTCCTGCCGTTCTCCCTCGTGGGCGTGGTCTGGGACAACCCCGAGGCCGAACTGCACGGCCAGGTCCAGGTCCGTACCCGCGACGCCGGCACCCGGAAGTGGAGTGACTGGCAGGAACTCATCACCCACAACGAACACGCCCCGGACCTCGGCTCATCCGAACGCGACTCGGGCGAGGTCCGCGGCGCCACTGCCCCGCTGTGGGTGGGTGCCTCCGACGGCGTCGAGCTCAGGGTCACGGCGGAGAAGCCCACCGACCGCGCGGCCGCCCCCGCACTGCCGGAGAACATGCGGCTCGAACTCATCAGCCCGGGCGACGAACCCGCCCCGCCGAACGGCGCGCCCGCCGACGGCCCGCGCGGGGTGCTCACCGTGGAGGGGGCCGCCAGCTCGGCGGTCAACGCGGAACTCGCGCCGATGGGCGCCACCGCCATCCCCGCCCTGTCCAAGGCGCAGACCGAGGCGGATCTGCTCGGAGCGCGCGGCGAGGTCAAGGCCAAGCCGTACATCGGGCCGCGCCCGCGGATCGTCACCCGCAAGGGCTGGGGAGCCGACGAGTCGCTCCGGGAACGGAACTTCGCCTATACGAAGACGGTCAAGCTCGCCTTCGTGCACCACAGCGCCACCGGCAACAACTACCGCTGTGCACAGGCCCCATCCGTGATGCGCAGTATCTACCGCTATCACGTCAAGAGCCTCGGCTGGCGGGACTTCGGCTACAACTTTGTCGTCGACAAGTGCGGCAACATCTACGAAGGGCGCGCGGGCGGCGTGACCAAGCCGGTCCGGGGCGCGCACACGCTCGGCTTCAACTCCAACAGCATGGGCATCGCGGTCCTCGGCACGTACACCAGCACCAAGCCGCCGAAGGCCGCCGTCACCGCGGTCGCCAAGCTCACGGCCTGGAAGCTCGGCCTGTACGGGGCCAATCCGAAGGCCACGACCGTGGTGACCTCGGGCGGCAGCGGCAAGTACAAGAAGGGGCAGCGGGTCCGGCTCCACGTGATCTCCGGCCACCGCGACGGCTTCGCCACCGAGTGCCCCGGCCGTCATCTCTACGGCAAGCTCGGCAGCGCCCGCACCACATCCGCGCACTATCAGGGCAGGTGACACATCCGGTGCGGAACATTCCGTACCGACAACTGCATACACTGGCCGGTCCGTGACCAGGGCCGTGCGGCCCCCGGCAGGAGACCAGGGCCGTGCGGCCCCCGGCAGGAGACCAGGGCCGCACGGCCCCCGGCAGGAAGCGAAGACATCGGTGACTGAAGCGATCCTTCTGGTCGGCGGCAAGGGCACCAGGCTGCGGCCGCTCACGGTGAACACCCCCAAGCCGATGGTCCCGGCGGCCGGTGTGCCCTTCCTCACCCACCAGCTGGCCCGCGCGCGGGCGGCCGGTGTCACCCATGTCGTCCTCGCCACCTCCTATCTGGCCGAGGTGTTCGAACCGTACTTCGGTGACGGTTCGGCCCTCGGCCTGGAGCTGGAGTACGTCACGGAGGAGGAGCCGCTCGGCACCGGCGGCGCGATCCGCAACGTCGCCTCGCGACTGCGCTCCGGACCCGACGAGCCGGTTCTCATCTTCAACGGCGACATACTCACCGGACTCGACATCCGCGCCCTCGTCTCGACACACACGCAGACGGGCGCGGATGTGTCCCTGCATCTGACCCGGGTCGAGGACCCCCGTGCGTTCGGGCTGGTGCCGACCGATCCGAGCGGGCGGGTGACGGCCTTCCTGGAGAAGCCCGAGACGCCCGAGGAGATCGTCACCGACCAGATCAACGCGGGCGCGTACGTCTTCCGCCGCTCGCTGATCGACACCATCCCCACCGGGCGCCCGGTCTCGGTCGAACGCGAGACGTTCCCCGGCCTGCTCGCCGAGGGCGCCCATCTGCAGGGCATGGTCGACTCGACGTACTGGCTCGATCTGGGCACCCCGCAGGCCTTCGTACGAGGCTCCGCGGATCTCGTGCTCGGGCGTGCCCCGTCCCCGGCGGTCCCGGGGCGCTGCGGGGACCGTCTGGTGCTGCCGAATGCCCGGGTCGCACCCGATGCCAAGCTGACGGGCGGCACCGTCGTGGGCGAGGGCGCTCGGATCGGCTCCGGCGCCCGCGTGTCGGGCAGCACCGTCCTGGCGGGGGCGAGCATCGAACCCGGCGCCGTCATCACGGACTCCCTGATAGGAGCCGGGGCCAGAGTGGGCGCCCGCACCCTCGTGTCCGAGGCGGTCATCGGCGACGAGGCGCAAGTGGGCAGCGACAACGAACTGCGCGCGGGCATACGGGTGTGGTGCGGGGCACAGCTCCCGGACGCAAGCATCCGCTTCTCCTCGGACACCTAGCCCGGACGGCCTCCCGGACCCGGACACCTAGCCCGGACGGCCTCCCGGACCCGGACACCTCGCCCAGGCTCGGACAGCCAGCCCGGCCCGCGGACCCGGGCAGCTCGCCCAGGCTCGGACAGCCAGCCCAGGGGAGCGCTGGCTCGCGTAGTCCAAGGGCGCGTCCGCCCGCAGTGGACGAAGGTGCGTCAGCCATCGGGGGCCGAGGGCGCGTCTGCCCGCGCGGCGTCTGAGACCCTCGAAGGACAAGCACCGCAGTCCGCACCCGCACCGCAGTCCGCACCTCCTCTGTATCCGCCTCCGCACCCAACTCCCAGGAACCCCGTGGCCGGCCGCTTCAGCCCCAGAGCACCGCGCAGCGCCGTGCGCGCCGGCGGCACCCGTGTCCCTCCTCCGGCTCGCCACGCCACGGCCGCCCGGGCCAAGTCCCGCACCTGGACACCCACGGCCCCCCTCGACCTCGGCCTGGTCGTGGGCCCCCTGAGGCGCGGCCCGGCGGATCCGACCTTCCGGGTCACGCACGGCACCGTCTGGCGGGCCACCCGCACACCCGAGGGCCCTGCCACCCTCCGCACCACCGAGAGTGCGGGCCGGATCGAGGCCGAGGCCTGGGGGCCGGGCCAGGACTGGCTGCTCGACCGGCTGCCCGAACTACTGGGCGAGCAGGACGATCCCGCCGCCTTCGCCCCGCGCCACCGCCTCCTCGCCGAATCCCACCGCCGCCGTCCCGGCCTGCGCCTCCTGCGCACCGGACTCGTGATGGAATCCCTGATCCCGTCGGTCCTGGAGCAGAAGGTCACCACCGACGAGGCCTACCGCGCCTGGCGCCTCCTCATCCGCAAGTACGGCGAGCAGGCACCGGGCCCGGACGGCATGCCCGACCTGCACGTGATGCCGGAGCCACGGACCTGGCGCATGATCCCCTCCTGGGACTGGCACCGGGCCGGCGTCGACAACAAGCGCGCCCAGACGATCCTGCGGGCCGTCCGGGTGGCCCCACGCCTGGAGGAGGCCATGGCGCTCGGCCCGCAGGCCGCCCGCGAGCGCCTGGAGCTGGTGCCCGGCATCGGCCCGTGGACCTCCGCCGAGACCGTCCAGCGCTCGCACGGCGCACCGGACGAGGTCACCACCGGCGATCTGCACCTGCCCGGCATCATCGGCTACGCCCTCGCCGGCGAACGCGATGCCGACGACGCGCGGATGCTGGAACTCCTCGAGCCCTACCGCGGCCAGCGCCACCGCGCCGCCCGCTACATCCTCCTCACGGGCCGCACCCCGCCGCGCCGCACCCCGAAGATGCCGAAGACGGACATCGGCAGACTCTGAGCCCCGGCCTTCCTGCCGGATCCCCTGCCGGACCTCCTGCACCCTCCGCCAGGTGCCCCCTCTCCCTTCCCTCGTCGCTCCTATCTCACCTCGATGAAGTCCGAAGCCTCTCTGGCCGGACGTGCCTTGGGCGGGACGGCCGCATGCCCGACGGCCACCGCCCCCATCGGATCCCAGTCGTCCGGCAGGCCCAGCACCTCCCGTACGACAGGACGGCAGAACATCGTCGACGAGACCCATGCCGAGCCGAGCCGCTCCCCGGACAGCGCCACCAGGAAGTTCTGGATCCCGGCCCCGGCGGCGACCACGAACATCTCGCGCTCGGCGGCATCACGCCGTGCATGCCCGTAGGTGTGCGAGCCGTCCATCACCATGCAGGGCACCACCAGGTACGGCGCCTTGCGCAGCACGTCCCCGCGCCGCACCCGCCTGCCGATCGACTCCTCGGACTTGCCGTCCCGTCGCAGATCCTCGATCCACGCCTCGCGCATGGCATCGAGCAGCCGCGTCCGGGAGGACTCGGACTCCAGGAGCACGAAGCGCCACGGTGTCGTGTGATGCGGCGCCGGGGCCGTCGCGGCAGCGGCCACCGCACGCCGGACCGCGCCGGGATCCACCGGTTCGCCGGTGAACTCCCGTACCGTCCGCCGCTGCGTGACCGCTTCCCGTATCGCCTCGGAAGTGCCGAGCCGGAACATGTCATCGGCCGCGCCCCGCACCAACTCCCGCGCCCCACGGTCCTCCCGGGCCGCACGGTCCCGCACCCCGGCGTCCTGCGCCGCCGAACCGGTCGGACCGCCCGTCGCCGCACCGGACGGGCTGCTCCCCGCCGCGCCGGCCGGTTCCTCCACCGCCACGCCAGGCAGTCCACCGAGCACCGCCCCCGGCAGCCCCCGTACCACCGCCACCGGCAGCCCGGCCGCCTTGCCCTTCACCAGGTCGCCCGCGGCGGCGAGCTCATCCGCGGTGGCCACTACGGTCGCGCTCAGCGGATTGCCGTACGCATCGCTCCCGCCGCGCAGATCGTCGAGGACCCGCACCCCGGCCGCACCGACCGCGACATCGGTGAGTCCGTTGCGCCAGGGCCGCCCGAAGGTGTCCGTGACGAGCACACCGACCCGGACCCCGAGCGCGTCCCGCAGCCCCTCACGTATCGCACGTGCCGAGGCATCGGGGTCCTCGGGCAGCAACAGCACAGTCCCGGCCGGGGTGTTGGAGGCGTCCACCCCGGCGGCGGCCATCACCAGACCCTGTCGGTTCTCGACGATGCGCAGGCTGCCGCGCCGCGCCACCACCCGTACCGTCTCCGCGTCGATGGCCTCCTCGCGGGAGTCCGCGGTGACGATCCGCCCCTCGGCCTTGGAGACGATCTTCGAGGTGACGAGGACGACATCACCATCGGCCAGGTCCGGCTCCGCGGCGGCGATGAGCTTGGCGAGATCGTCCCCGCGCTGCACTTCCGGCAGCCCGGGCACGGCCCACACCCGCAGGGACGGTGCTCCGCTCATCCCCGTACCTCCTCCGCAAGATCCAGCGCGGCCCGCGCCATCTCGGCGGTCGCGTCCACATCGCTCATCATCAGCGGCACGGCCTTGCAGCGGATCCCGGCCAACTCGACCCGCTCGACCGCACCTTGGTCCACCGTGTCGACGAGCCAGCCGTCGAGCAGCCCCGAGCCGCCTGCCTGTCGCCCGTCACCATCCTTCTGAGGAAGCCGCCGCGCTCCCTTCTTCCCGTAGTGCTCCGCGACGGCGCCGGCGCTCGACTCCACACCCACCGCGGCGAGCACCTTGTCCGCCATTCCGCGCACCGGAGCGTCACCGACGATGGGGGACAGGCCCACCACCGGCACCCCGGCCTCCGCGATGGCCTCCCGTATACCGGGCACGGCGAGGATCGTGCCGATGCTGACCACGGGGTTGGACGGCGGGAAGAGCACGACATCGGCCGCGGCGATCGCTTCGAGCACTCCCGGCGCGGGCTTTGCCTGCTCGGCGCCGACGGGCACGACGGCCAGCGCGTCCACCGAGGCGCGCAGCCGTACCCAGTACTCCTGGAAGTGGACGGCCTTCTGCTCACCCTCCAACTCCACGGCCACATGAGTCTCGACCCGGTCGTCGGACATCGGGATCAGCCGCACCCCGGGCTGCCACCGGTCGCACAGCGCCTCGGTGACGGCGCTCAGCGGATAGCCCGCGGCGAGCATCTGGCTGCGCACGATGTGCGTGGCGAAGTCACGGTCGCCGAGCCCGAACCACTCGGGGCCCACGCCGTACGCGGCCAGTTCCTCCTTTACCTTGAAGGTCTCGTCCTTGCGTCCCCAGCCCTGCTCTTCGTTGATACCGCCACCGAGCGTGTACATCACGGTGTCGAGGTCGGGGCAGACCTTGAGTCCGAACAGATGGATGTCGTCGCCGGTGTTCCCGATCACCGTGATGTCCGCTTCCGGCGCGGCCGCCTTGAGACCACGCAGGAAACGGGCACCACCGATGCCGCCGGCCAGAACCACGATGCGCTGCATGCGGGACAGTGTGGCAGGAATCGCCGAGGGCCCGCTCGGCCTGTGGATAACTCTCGACTCGGGCAGGGAAATACGAGGTCAGGCGACCTGGACCGGGGTCTGTTCGCCGTCGCGTACCCGGCTGCGCATCGGCATCTCGGTCAGCCCCGGGTAGTAGATGTGCAGGCTCACGGCCGGCTCCAGGCCGTCGTTGACGATCTCGTGCACGGAACCGGGTGCGTACACCTGCTGCGCACCGGCGCCGAGCGCCTTGGTGCGGCCGCCGCGGGTGTGCTCGGTCAGTTCGCCGTCGAGGACGGTGAGGACTCCGGAGGACGATCCGTGGTCGTGCAGACCGGTGCCCTGACCGGGCAGCCAGCTCAGCATCCAGACCTCGTAGCCCGGCCCGGTGCGCAGTCGGTGGTACCAGCGGCTTGTCGGGTCGTAGTCCACGAGGTGCGCCCACTGGGAGCGGTCGGCGGCGATGGAACGCGCGAGGCCGACGAACTCGGCGAGGGTGGCGGGGTGCTCACGGGCGGGCTGCAGGAGGTGGGGCACTTCGAGGATGTCGCCGGCGATCTGCAGGTCGCTGTCGCTGTTCATGAAGTATGAGTTCCTCAAGGGGAGAGTGCTGGCGTCGTGGTCTGCAGGGCCGGAGCGTCAAGAGCTCGACGGCCTGGTGGGACTTCAGCGGAGAGCTGTTCGTGGCTCAACAGCTGGGACGACAACAGCAACAGCGCGCGGGGGCAGCACTGCGGAGCCCACGGCTGTGGGTCCGGGTGAGCGCCAGGTTCGCAAGCATGCCCACAAGGACAGCGGGTGCGCGTACACACTGTCAACCCAATGTCCGTATTGCGAGATATCTTTCACCGTATCCGGTTGTCCTGCCTGCTGAAAGGTTTGTGCGGAGCCGGCCCGGGACATGTGGCGCAGTGTCCGAGCGCGTAAACGTCGCAGTCGCAGTTGCGCAACCGGTGCGCATCCCGGTCGGTGGTCGGGTTGCGGACCGGGGTCGTGATCCGACTGTGATCATTTTCGCTTCCGGGCCCGCTTCGCAACGAGATCAAACTCCAAGGCGTCTTTCTGTCTGTCGGATGGACCTACGGGGAGGCCCAAGGTGAGTGTCCGGGTTTATGGCGATTTGAACACTTTCCGCAAAGCCTTGGTTCCGCAGAGTGAATAAGGGGCCCAATAGCAGATCTCGGCTTGACTGGCCCGGATCGGCACACTTGTAATTTCACTCGTGTCGTTCGGCCGAAATCGGTTACGGCACCGCACCATCACGGGGCTGCACAGACAGACGAGGGGCGCACATGACCGAGTCGTTCCAGCAACTGCTGGTCGAGGACGTGGAGGAAGAACTCGGCTGGCAGGAGCGCGCACTGTGCGCACAGACCGATCCCGAGTCCTTCTTCCCGGAGAAGGGCGGCTCCACGCGAGAGGCCAAGAAGGTCTGCCTGGCCTGCGAGGTCCGCTCCGAGTGTCTCGAATACGCGCTTGCCAACGACGAGCGCTTCGGCATCTGGGGCGGCCTGTCCGAGCGCGAGCGCCGACGCCTGAAGAAGGCGGCCGTCTGAGGGCGGATCGGGCGTCGGGCCGGACGGGCTCGACGAGTCCGGGCCACATACACCCGGCCATGCACCCGGCCATGCATCCAGCCATATATCCGGCTGTACGCCCGGTCGCGTCGAGCCGCACAAGCCCGGTCCAGCCGAGCCGCACAAGCTCGATCAGGCCGCACACAGCGATACGCAGCAAACGGTCCGTCGTCCGTGGGTTATCCACAGGCGGCGGACCTTGATGTTGGTTGCCGTTAGTGTGGGGCCCCGTCCGAGACGCCCCGTGCCCCACGCGGGACACAGGCGTCCACCGCAGTCCATCGAACCGGGGCCCGTACCTCGATGTCCGTGCACAGCACACCGGCCGGCGCCTATGGCGCGGCCGCAGCCGATCCGAACGGCCCGGCGCTGTTCGATCCCACGCGCGCGCCCGAACACCCGCAGCACGTGGTCACCGCCGTCCTGGTCGCGCACGACGGCGCCCGCTGGCTGCCCGAGGCCCTGTCCGGCCTGCTCAGCCAGGAGCGCCCCGTACAGAACGTGATCGCCGCCGACACCGGCAGCAGCGACGAGTCGGCCCACCTGCTCACCGAGGCCCTCGGCCCCGACCGGGTCCTGCACCTGGCCCGCCGCAGCGGCTTCGGCACGGCCGTGGACGAAGCGGTGCACACCACCGCGGTCCTCACACCCGAGGACCTGCCGTACCTCAAGCGCCCCAGCGGCTGGGACCCGGTCAGCAGAACCTGGCACGACGAGGCCTACGAGCTGCCCGAACTGCCGTACGGCGAACCGGTCCAGTGGCTCTGGCTCCTGCACGACGACTGCTCGCCCGCACCCGACGCGCTCGCCGAACTGCTGCGCGTCGTGGAGAACGAGCGGGAGTTCGGCCGCGAGGCCGCCGTCCTCGGCCCCAAACTGCGCGGCTGGTACGACCGCAGACAGCTCCTCGAGGTGGGCGTCTCGATCGCGCACTCCGGCCGCCGCTGGACCGGCGTCGACCGCCGCGAACAGGACCAGGGCCAGCACGACCAGGTGCGGCCCGTCCTCTCCGTCTCCAGCGCGGGCATGCTCATCCGGCGCGATGTCTTCGAGGAGCTCGGCGGCTTCGACCGCCGCCTGCCCCTCATGCGCGACGACCTCGACCTGTGCTGGCGCGCGCAGGCCGCAGGCCACCGCGTCCTGATCGCCCCCGACGCCGTCATGCGGCACGCCGAGGCCGCCTCGCGCGAACGCCGCACCGTCGACTGCGTGGGCCGCACCAGCGCCAGCCCGCACCGCGTCGACAAGGCCGGCGCCGCCTACTCCCTGCTCGTCAACAGCAGGGGAGCTGTGCTTCCTTGGGTGCTGCTCCGTCTGGTGTTCGGCACGGTGCTGCGCACGATCGCGTATCTGGTCGGCAAGGTGCCCCGCCAGGCGGTCGACGAAATCGCCGGCCTCTTCGGTACGCTCCTCCGCCCGGGCCGGATCATCGGCGCACGCCGGCACAGACACCCCGTGGTCGAGGCCGCCGAACTGCGGCCGCTGTTCCCGCCACCGGGCGCGACCGTCCGGCTCACCGTCGAACAGGTCGCCTCCCAAGTCGTGGGCCGCAGCGACCCCGAGATCTCCGCGGGACGCCACGGCGGCGCGGTCGAATCCGGGCCCGGCGGCGATGACGCCGACTACCTGGAGGTCGAGCAGTTCGCCCGGGCCAGGCGCGTCGCGCGCAAACCCGGCCCCATGCTCTTCGTGGTCCTGCTGCTCTGCTCGCTGATCGCCTGCCGGGCCCTGATCGGCGGCGGCGCCCTGGCCGGCGGTGCCCTGCTGCCCGCGCCCGCCGACGTCGCCGGGCTGTGGTCGCGCTACCTGGACGGCTGGCACGCGGTCGGCACCGGAGGCACGGAGGCGGCGCCGCCCTACCTCGCGCTGATCGCCGCGCTCGCCACCGTGTTCCTCGGCTCCACCGGACTCGCGGTCACCGTGCTCCTGGTCTGCTCGGTACCGCTGGCCGGCTTCACCGCGTACTTCGCCTCGCGCTCCCTCGTCCAGTCGCGCCTCCTGCGCGCCTGGGCCGCGGTCGCCTACGCCTTCCTGCCCGCCGCCACCGGCGCCCTCGCGGGCGGCCGGATCGGCACCGCCGTCCTCGCCGTACTGCTGCCCCTGATGGCCCGCGCGGGCCTCGCGGCCGGCGGGATGCGCAGCGAGAGCCAAGGGGCGCGCGGCACCTGGCGCGCCACCTGGGCGTACGCCCTGCTGCTCACCATCACCACCGCCTTCACCCCGATCGTCTGGCCCATCGCCCTCCTCCTGGGCCTCGGGCTCCTGGCGCTCCGCCGCGACGACCTCACGGCCTACGGGCTGCGCCTGATCGCCCAGCTCGGCACGCCGCTCCTGCTGCTCGCGCCGTGGTCGCTCTCGCTGCTGCCCTTCGGCTTCTTCCGCGAGGCCGGACTCGAATTCGGCTTCGGATCGGCCGGTGCCCTCGACCTGCTCGGCGCGAGCCCCGGCGGTCCCGGCACCGTCGGCGGGCCGCTCCTGATCGGCATCGTGCTCGCCGCCCTCGGCGCGCTCCTGCGCGGTGAGCGGCTGCTCCCCATTCGTACGGCCTGGGCCGTGGCGCTGACCGGCTTCCTCTTCGCCGCGCTCTCCAACGGCTCCGCCTGGGCCGGTCCCGCCACGCTCGTACAGGGCATCGCGCTGCTCGCGGCCGCCGTGCTCGGCGCCGACGGGGCCCGCTCCCGGGTGGCCGAGCAGAGCTTCGGCTGGCGTCAGCCGGTCGCGGCACTCGTCGCGCTCGCCGCCGCCGCGGCACCCCTGCTTGCCGCCGCCGGCTGGATGATCCGCGGCGCCGACGGACCGCTGCAGCGCACCGACCCTGCACAGGTCCCGGCGTTCGTCGCCGAGGAAGCGAACACCCGTGACCAGGCCCGCACCCTGGTCCTCGCCGGCGACAACCCGGACCGGGTGACCTACCTGCTCGTACGCGGCGCGGGCGCCCGCCTCGGCGACGCGGAACTCGCCCCCGCGGGCAAGGGCGAGGAGCTGCTCGCCGAGACTGTGGCCCGCCTCGTGGCCGGCTCGGGCGCCGACCAGGCAGATGAACTCGGCGGATTCGCCGTGCGGTACGTGATGGTGCAGGACGGCACGCCGCGTCGTGTCCACCGCGTCCTCGACGCGACACCGGGCCTGTCCCGGGTCAGCCAGCAGGACGGCACCTCCCTGTGGCGGGTCGACCGCCAGGTCTCCCGCGTCGCGCTCGTCTCCGGCGACGAGGCGCCCACGCCGGTCGCCGCGGGGCCCGTCGAGGTGCACACCGAGATCCCGGACGGCAAGGCGGGCCGCGTGCTGCGCCTCGCCGACGCGGCCGCCGAGGGCTGGACGGCCACGCTCGACGGAAAGCCACTCACCAAGAAGACGCTCGACGGTTGGGCACAGGGCTTCGAACTGCCCGCGTCCGGCGGCCGGCTGACCGTGGTCCACGAGGACTCCGGCACGCATACGGCATGGCTGTGGGCGCAGGGCGCGCTCGCCCTGGTGCTCGTGGTGCTCGCACTGCCGGGCCGCCGCAGAACCGTGGACGACGACCTCCCGCAGGAGCCCGTCGACCTACCCGCCCCCGGGGCCGCCGGCGAGGGCCGCCGGGCCCGCAGGCTGCGCGCGCAGGCGGAACAGGCCGGGTACGACGGCGAGATGGAGCAGGACGCGCCGGCCCCCGGCGGACCGGCCGGGGCCGCCCCCGGGGGCCAGGGCCCGGTCATCCCGGAGGTCCCCGCCCAGCCGCCCTACGGTGACTGGGACGAACAGCAGCCCGTGGCGGCCGGCGAGCAGCTGCACATGTACGAGGCAGAGACCTACCAACAGCCGTACCAGACCGACCCGTACGGCACGGGCGCCGGTCCGGACAACGGCCAGTACGACCCGTACGGCTACGACGACCAGGGCTACCAGGGGCGGGCGTACGACGACCAGGGCTACGGCAGCCAGGGCTACGGCGCCGGCGGATACGGAACGCACGGCCAGGGCTTCGGCTCCGGTGCGTACGACGGGCAGGGGCAGCCGCCGCAGCAGCAGCAGGAGTACGAGGAGCCGCAGCCGTACGGAATCCAGAATCCGCAGTCGTACGACGGCCAGGCGCCCCACCGGTACGACGGCCAGGCCACGGACCCGTACGCGCAGAACAGCCAGACCGACCAGGAGCGCCCCGACGGGAGCCGGCAGTGAAACGCACCACCCTGTCCCTGATCGCGGCGGGCGCCGCGCTCGCCACCGTGACCGGCTTCGCGGCGCTCACCGCCCCCGACGGCAGCGCCGCTTCGGCGAGCGGCGCGGCCGAGCGGCGGCCGGTGGACCGGTCCTCGGTGCTGTGCCCGGCACCCAGCACCTCCGAACTCGCCGACACGGCCTACACCTCCTTCACTCCCAAGGCCAAGGGTTCCACCGGAAAGGGCACGGCTCGACTGGTTCCCGCGGTGGCGAAGTCGAAGGACGGGGAGAAGGATTCCGGCGGAGACGGAAAGAAGTCCGACTCCGCCGACGGACCCGAACCCACTCTTGAGGCCGCAGCCGATGCCGTGGGCAAACCCGCCACCGCGAAGGCCTCGGGTGCCGAGGCCCCGGCCCTGATCGGCGCGGCCGACGGTGCGCTCGCGCCCGGCTGGACCGTGCAGCAGACCACCGAGATGCCCGCGGGCAACGGCCGTGGACTGCTCGGTCTGACCTGTGGGGCGCCGGACACGGAATTCTGGTTCCCGGGCACGAGCACGCTCGACGAGCGCGCCGACTACGTTCATCTGACCAACCCGGATGCCACCGGGGCGGTCGTCGAGGTCGAACTCTTCGGCCCCGAGGGCACGCTCATGCCCGATGGCGGCCAGGACATCACCATCGCGCCGCACTCCAGCAAGCCGGTGCTGCTGTCGACCCTGACCGACAAGCCCGAGGCCGACGTGACCGCCCATGTCACCGCGCGCACCGGGCGGATCGGCGCCGCGGTACAGGTCTCGGACGAGGAACTGGGCGCTGACTGGCTGCCCGCATCCGCCGGTCCCAGCCCGAGCATCGTCCTGCCGGGCATCCCCGCGGACGCCGAGTCCGTCCGGCTTGTGGCCTTCGCGCCCGGTGACGAGGATGCGGACCTGAAGATCTCCCTGGCCGGACCGACGGGCCCCTTCACCCCGGCGGGGAACGAAACACTGCACGTCAAGAGCGGTATGACCGCCGCGCTCGACCTTGGGGACGTCACCAAGGGCGAGGCGGGTTCGCTGGTGCTCACTCCCTCCGGCGCCTCGGAACCGGTGGTAGCCGCCCTGCAGGTGACCCGCGGCAAGGGCACCAAGCGGGACGTGGCCTTCATCCCGGCCACGGATCCGGTCGGCGAGCGCGCGACGGTGGCGGACAACCGTGCCAAGGGCTCGACGTTGAACATCACCGCGCCCCGCGGCGAGGCGAAGGTGCGTGTCACGGCCTCGGACGGCAGCGGCGGCGGTACGGCGGTGAGCAAGACGTACACCGTGCGCGAGGGCAGCACCCAGGCGATCGAGCCGGAGCTCCCCAGCGGCCTGAAGGGCACCTACGCCCTGACCGTGGAAACCCTCTCGGGCACCGCCCACGCTGCTCGAACCCTCGAACTCCCCTCGGGCAAGACCCCGATGTTCACCATCCAGCCCCTTCCGTACGACCAGGGATCGGTGTCCGTCCCGGAGGCGGAACAGGACGTGGCGGTGGTGCAGAGGTAGTCGACGTGGACGGCGCACCCCGGGGTGTCCGGCGCCCCCGGGGTATCGGGGGGATCGGGGGGGGGGCGGAGCCCCGTGGTGCGGCGGCCCGGGGCGTCAGCCCCGACCCCCGCCGCTCGCCTCATTCCTCCCCGTAGCGCGGATCCACCGACTCCGGTGACAGCCCCAGAAGTTCGGCCACCTGCTCGACCACCACCTCATGGACCAGCGCCGCCCGCTCATCACGGCTCTTGGTGCGGATCTCCACCGGGCGCCGGTAGATCACCACACGCGCCGGCTGCCCCTCCCGCGCGGGCACGATGCCGCCCAGCGGCACGGCCCCGCCGAGGTCCGACTCCGCGGACCCCTGCGTGCGCGGCACTTCGAGCACCACGAAGTCGACCTCGGCCAGCTGCGGCAGCCGCCGCTCCAGCCGCTCCACGGAGTCCTGCACCAGATCGGTGAACACCTCGGCCCGACTCGCCGACAACGGCACCTGCGGGGGCGCGACGGGCCCCCGCATGCCACGGCCGTGGCGATCACGGCGGCGGGGCCTGGGCTCGGCGGGGCTCGGCGGTACGGGGCTGTCCATCACCGCTGAAGCCTAGCCCTCCGCACCGACAGGCGCCGGTCCGGGAAACGGCCGAATCACCGATCACGGTGCACGGCCGCGCCCCGTGTGCCGCCCGTGTGCCGTTCGGCGGGCGCGCTGTCGATAACTGACCGTTCGTTTGCCGCTTGAGTGCGATTCGGTACAGATCGAAGATCGCGCATCTCATGGCAAATGACGGCATTTGCACCGCCTGGTGACCGCATTCAACACCCGCCACGCCCACGAAGAATTGACTCCTCGCAGGTCAGCGCGGGCGGCACGGAGGGCGGCCCGGGCGGGTCCACAGGACGACACGGAGGAGTGACCTGGTGGAGAGTCGTCGCGGCCCGCTCAAGAGTGCGGTACCGTCCAACGTCGTGAGCCTCGTACGTCGCTGTTCGCGCACCGCCTGCGGCCGTCCCGCCGTCGCGACGCTGACGTACGTCTATGCGGACTCGACCGCCGTGCTCGGTCCGCTCGCCACGTACGCGGAGCCGCACTGCTACGACCTGTGCGCCGAGCACTCCGAGCGGTTGACCGCCCCGCGCGGCTGGGAGGTCGTCCGCCTCGCCGACGCCTCCGCCCCGCCCCGCCCCAGCGGTGACGATCTCGAAGCCCTCGCCAACGCCGTACGCGAGGCCGCGAAGCCGCAGGAGCGCGCGGCCGAGGCCGGTGGCAGCGGAGGGCGTTCGGGTGCGGACCCGATGGAGGTCGCGCGCCGCGGCCACCTGCGCGTGCTGCGCTCCCCGGAGTCCTGAACCCGGGCTCCGAGCCGCACACCCCCAACCCAAGTCCCCTGCCCATCACGGCCGTCCACAGGCCGCCGGTGGTCACACCGGGACCGGCGGGCCGAGTTATCCACAGGCAGCCACGACGTGTCGGCAGGTGCGGGTACGTTTGTCGCATCCGGCACGGAATTCCAGAGAGGCGTGGGCTGTGGTTGATCTGTCGCAGATCGTGAAGGCGTACGACGTACGCGGCGTGGTACCCGACCAGTGGGACGAGCGCCTGGCGGAGCTGTTCGGCGCCGCCTTCGCCCGCGTCACGGGCGCGGAGGCGATCGTCACCGGCCACGACATGCGCCCCTCGTCCCCAAGCCTGTCGCGCGCCTTCGCCCGCGGCGCGGCCGCGCTCGGCGTCGCGGTCACCGAGATCGGCCTGTGCTCCACCGACCAGCTCTACTTCGCCTCCGGCGACCTCGACCTGCCGGGCGCGATGTTCACGGCCTCGCACAACCCGGCGCAGTACAACGGGATCAAGATGTGCCGCGCGGGCGCCGCGCCCATCGGCCAGGACACGGGGCTGACCGAGATCCGCAGCCTGGTCGAGCAGTGGTCCGCGTCCGGCGCCCCCGAACCGGCCGAGAAGCCCGGCGAGATCACCCGGCGCGAGACCCTCGCGGACTACGCGGCGTATCTGCGCAATCTCGTCGACCTGACGGGGATCCGCCCCCTGAAGGTCGTCGTCGACGCGGGCAACGGGATGGGCGGCCACACCGTGCCCACCGTCTTCGAGGGCCTGCCGCTCGACCTGGTCCCGATGTACTTCGAGCTGGACGGCACCTTCCCGAACCACGAGGCCAACCCCCTGGACCCGGCCAACATCGTGGACCTGCAGCAGCGCGTCCGTGCGGAAGGCGCCGACCTCGGCCTCGCCTTCGACGGCGACGCGGACCGCTGCTTCGTCGTCGACGAGCGCGGTGAGCCCGTCTCCCCGTCCGCGATCACCGCCCTCGTCGCCGCACGCGAGCTCGCGAAGGCCGGCGGCAAGGGCACGATCATCCACAACCTGATCACGTCCTGGTCGGTCCCCGAAGTCGTACGGGAGAACGGCGGCACCCCCGTCCGTACCCGCGTCGGCCACTCCTTCATCAAGCAGGAGATGGCCGCCACCGGCGCGATCTTCGGCGGCGAGCACTCGGCGCACTACTACTTCAAGGACTTCTGGAACGCGGACACGGGCATGCTCGCCGCCCTCCACGTCCTCGCTGCGCTCGGCGGACAGGAGGGCACCCTCTCCCAGCTGGTCGCCCAGTACGACCGGTACACCGGTTCCGGTGAGATCAACTCCACCGTCGCCGACCAGGCGGACCGCGCAGCTGCGGTGAAGGCGGCCTACGCGGACCGAGAGGGCCTCAGCCTCGACGAACTCGACGGGCTCACGGTCTCGGCCGAGAACTGGTGGTTCAACCTCCGCGCCTCGAACACCGAGCCCCTCCTGCGCCTGAACGTGGAGGCCGGGGACACCGAGACCATGGAGCGGGTACGGGATGAGGTCCTCAACCTGGTCCGCGCCTGACCCACCCACACCCCGGGGGTGCGCCGTGCAACGTGACCCGGTCACCCCGGCACCTCGCCGAACGCGCCCGTGCGCACCCCCAGGACCCACCACACCAAGCCACTCAGCGATACCCTGACGTGGTCGAACCACACGCTCGAAGGGACGGACCACCACCATGCCGCTCGAAGCCGGCCTCCTGGAGATCCTCGCCTGCCCGGCCTGCCACGCGCCCCTCGAGGAGGCGGACGCCGAACTCCTGTGCACCGGCACCGACTGCGGCCTGGCCTACCCGGTCCGCGACGGCATTCCGGTCCTCCTTGTGGACGAGGCCCGCCGCCCGGCCTAGAACGGAGCAGCACCGGATCCGTGGACGGATGATCATCGAGACCGTGAGGGCAAGGCCCTAGGGAAGCGCGGCCAAGAACCAAGCTCGGCAACCGGAGGCCCATACCGTGCTGGACGATTCCCTGCTCGATACCCCCGAAGCCCTGGCCAGAGCCGACCGGAGGGGCCTCCTGCGCGGTGCCGCAGAATCCGGCGCCCGCGTACGCACGGCCCTGCGCCATGCGGAAGAGGCGGGCATCACCCAGCTCCGTCCCGAGGGCCGCCCCCGGGCGATCCTCATCGCGGGCCCCGGCGCCGCCGCCGCGAGCGTCGCGGACCTGATCAGCACCCTGGCCCAGGGCGCCTGCCCCGTGATCCGGCTCAAACCCACGGGTGTGGCCCCCGCCGCAGGCGCCTTGCGCTGGGCCCTGCCGGGCTGGGCCGGACCGGTCGACCTGCTCCTGATCGCGACCCCCGACGGCGCCGAGCCCGGCCTCGAGGTCCTCGCGGACCAGGCCTACCGCCGAGGCTGCTCGATCACCTCGGTCGCCCCCGCCGCATCCCCGCTCCACGAGACGGTCGGCGCCAAGCACGGCCTGGCCGTCCCCATGGCCACCAGCCTCTACGCCGAGTACGAGGAAGGCGCCGCCGCAGGCCCCGACGCCCTCTGGGCGCTGCTCACCCCGCTGCTCGCCCTCCTCGACCGCGCCGACCTGATCGAGGCCGGCAGCGAGGGCCTGCACAAGATCGCCGACCGACTCGATCACACCGCCGAGCGCTGCGGTCCGGCGATCGCCACGTACAGCAACCCGGCCAAGACCCTCGCCGCCGAGCTCGACGAGTCCCTGCCCCTGATCTGGACCGAGGGCCCGCCCGCGGGCCCCGTCGGCCGACGCTTCGCCGCGATGCTCGCGGAGATCGCCGGCCGCGCGGCACTCGCCGGTGAACTGCCCGAGGCCCTGCCCGCCCACGGAGCCCTCCTCACCGGCGCGCTCGCCGCGGGCGGCGACCCCGAGGACTTCTTCCGCGACCGCGTGGAGGAGCCGCAGGCCCTGCACGCCCGCGCCGTCCTGTTGCGTGACCGCCCCACCGGCGGCCTCAGCGCCGCCCCCGCCGCCCGCGAGCTCGCGCTCGGCCACGACGTGGCGATCAGCGAACTCGAACCCGAGGAGGGCAGCGATCTGGAAACTCTGGCGGAACTGATCGCCGTCACAGATTTCGCCGCCGTTTACCTGTCGCTCGCCGCGGGCGGCCGATCATAGGCGGCACGCCCGGCCGTACCCGCGCGTAACCGGCCGGATCCCTTCGGATCACGCTTCCGGTCGGCCTCCCAGTACGCAGAGCCCCGAAGGACGCCCCTCATGGACCGCCTCAGCAACACCATCCGCCCGTACGCCTGGGGCTCGACCACCGCGATCCCGCAACTCCTCGGCGTCGAGCCGACCGGCGAGCCGCAGGCCGAGATGTGGATGGGCGCCCACCCCGGCGCCCCCTCGCACCTGGAGCGCGGCCCGCTCGATGAGGTCATCGCCGCCGCCCCCGAGGCCGAGCTGGGCGCCGAAGCCGTGGCGAAGTTCGGCCCCCGGCTGCCGTTCCTCCTGAAACTGCTCGCCGCGGGAGCACCGCTCTCCCTCCAGGTCCACCCCGACCTGGAGCAGGCCAAGGAGGGGTACGCGGAGGAGGAGCGGCGCGGCGTGCCGATCAACGCCCCGCAGCGCAACTACAAGGACACCAACCACAAGCCCGAACTGATCTGCGCCCTCACCCCGTTCGAGGGCCTGTGCGGCTTCCGCGACCCGGTCGAGGCGGCTGACCTGCTTGCCGGCCTCGGCATCGACTCCCTCAAGCCGTACGTCGACCTGCTCCACGCTCACCCGGAAGAAGCCGCGCTGCGCGAGGTCCTCACCGCGGTGCTCAGCGCCGACAAGCACGCCATGGCCGCCACGGTCGGCGAGGCCACGGCCGCCGCCGAACGCCTGGGCGGCGCTTACACGCCGTACGCGAGTCTCGCCCACCACTTCCCCGGCGACCCCGGAGTGATCGCCGCGATGCTGCTCAACCACGTGTTGCTGCAGCCCGGCGAGGCCTTGTACCTCGGCGCCGGAGTGCCGCACGCCTACCTCGACGGCCTGGGCGTCGAAATCATGGCCAACTCGGACAACGTCCTGCGCTGCGGCCTCACCTCCAAGCACGTCGACGTCCCCGAACTCCTGCGCGTCGTCCGCTTCGAGGTCGGCGGGCCGGGCATCCTGCGCCCCGAGGCCGGGCCGGACGGCGAGGAGGTCTACGAGACGCCCATCGACGAATTCCGCCTCTCGCGCTATGTCCTGGCCGCCGACTCCGCGCCGCGCGACCTGAGCCTCCGTACCTCGCAGATCCTCCTGTGCACGGCGGGCACGGTCCGCGCGGGCGGGATCGAACTCGCGCCCGGCCAGTCGGTCTTCGTCCCGGCCGGAGAGCCGACGGAGATCGGCGGAAACGGCACCGTCTTCCGCGCCACCGTGGTGGCCTGACACCCCCTCGCCTCCCACTGCTGCAACAATGACCCACCGCACGGCCGCGAACGGCCATGCGGTCCATTGAGGCACGAAGGGACAACGGGCGATGAGTGCGTCAGGCGGAACCAAGGCGATCGTGGCGGCACTCGCCGCCAACCTCTCCATCGCAGTGGCGAAGTTCGTGGCCTTCCTGTTCAGCGGCTCCTCGTCGATGCTCGCGGAGAGCGTCCACTCGCTCGCCGACTCCGGCAACCAGGGTCTGCTGCTGCTCGGCGGCAAGAAGGCCCAGCGCGCAGCCACCCCGCAACACCCGTTCGGCTACGGCCGCGAGCGCTACATCTACGCTTTCCTCGTCTCGATCGTCCTCTTCTCCGTCGGCGGCATGTTCGCTGTCTATGAGGGCTACGAGAAGATCAAGCACCCGCACGAACTCACTCACTGGTACTGGCCGGTCGGTGTCCTGGTGTTCGCGATCATCGCGGAGACCTTTTCCTTCCGCACCGCCATCAAGGAGTCGAACGAGATCCGCGGCAAGCAGTCGTGGATGGAGTTCGTCCGCCGCGCCAAGGCGCCCGAACTTCCTGTCGTTCTCCTCGAGGACCTCGGTGCGCTCATCGGTCTGGTCCTCGCCCTCGGTGGCGTCGGCCTGGCGCTCGCCACCGGCAACGGCGTCTGGGACGGCATCGGCACCCTCTGCATCGGTGTGCTGCTCATCCTCATCGCGATCGTGCTCGCTGCCGAGACCAAGTCGCTGCTCCTCGGCGAGTCCGCCGGGGCCGAGGAGCTCGCGAAGATCGAGAAGGCGATCGTGGACGGCGACACCGTCAGCCGCATCATCCACATGCGTACGCTCCACCTCGGCCCGGAGGAACTTCTCGTCGCCGCGAAGATCGCCGTCCGGCACGACGACACCGCCGCCGAGGTCGCCGCGGCCATCGACGCGGCCGAGGGCCGCATCCGCACCGCCGTCCCGATCGCCCGCGTGATCTACCTGGAACCGGACATCTACAGCGAGGCAGCCGCTGCCGCGGGCGATGACCTCTCGAAGAACCCAGGCGCCCCGGCAGGCAATACCGACCACTGACCACCCCGGGACCCCTGCCCCTCCAGCCCCCTCCTGACTCCGCCGAGGCTTGAGGTGATCTTTCGGCCCCCGTTCGGGGGCGGGCTACTGCCGACTGGGCCGATCGGTGTAGATTCGTAACCCGACAGACGTCGCTGCTGATGGCGGTCGGGCGGTCCTCGATGAGGCCGTCCGAGGGAGAGAGGGCCTCCGACGGACTGCGCTGCGAGCCAACGGGTGCACTCCCATGCGCCTGCGTGGGCTGCCAGACCGCCCGCGCGTCCGTGTGCACGCGCTGCAGCCGCTATGCCCGAACCCGCCTCCGATCTGGGAGCAGCTTCATGACCACTGTCGACAACCGACAGGACTTCAAGGTCGCCGACCTCTCGCTGGCCGCCTTCGGCCGCAAGGAGATCACCCTCGCCGAGCACGAGATGCCCGGCCTGATGTCGATCCGCAAGGAGTACGCCGAGCAGCAGCCGCTGGCCGGCGCCCGCATCATGGGCTCCCTGCACATGACGGTGCAGACCGCGGTGCTGATCGAGACCCTGGTGGCGCTGGGTGCCGAGGTCCGCTGGGTGTCCTGCAACATCTTCTCGACCCAGGACCACGCGGCCGCCGCCGTCGCCGTCGGTCCTAACGGCACGCCGGAGAACCCCCAGGGCATCCCGGTCTTCGCCTGGAAGGGCGAGACCCTGGAGGAGTACTGGTGGTGCACGGAGCAAGCGCTGACCTGGCCGAACAGCCCCACCGGCGGCCCGAACATGATCCTGGACGACGGTGGCGACGCCACCCTCCTCGTCCACAAGGGCGTCGAGTACGAGAAGGCCGGCAAGGTTCCCGCGGTGGAGACCGCCGAGAACGACGAGCACCGCGTGATCCTGCAGCTGCTGCACCGCACGATCTCCGAGGGCTCCCAGAAGTGGACGAAGCTCGCCTCCGAGATCCGCGGTGTGACTGAGGAGACCACCACCGGCGTGCACCGTCTGTACGAGATGCACCGTGACGGCACCCTGCTGTTCCCGGCGATCAACGTCAACGACGCCGTGACGAAGTCGAAGTTCGACAACAAGTACGGCTGCCGCCACTCCCTGATCGACGGCATCAATCGCGCCACCGACGTTCTGATCGGCGGCAAGACCGCCGTCGTCTGCGGCTACGGCGATGTGGGCAAGGGCTGCGCGGAGTCGCTCCGCGGCCAGGGCGCCCGCGTCATCGTCACCGAGGTCGACCCGATCTGCGCGCTGCAGGCGGCGATGGACGGCTACCAGGTGACCACGCTCGACGAGGTCGTCGACAAGGCCGACATCTTCATCACGACGACCGGCAACAAGGACATCATCATGGCCGCGGACATGGCCAAGATGAAGCACCAGGCGATCGTCGGGAACATCGGCCACTTCGACAACGAGATCGACATGGCCGGCCTCGCGAGCATCCCCGGCATCGTCAAGGACGAGGTCAAGCCGCAGGTCCACACCTGGACGTTCCCGGACGGCAAGGTCATCATCGTGCTGTCCGAGGGCCGCCTGCTGAACCTCGGCAACGCGACGGGCCACCCGTCCTTCGTGATGTCCAACTCGTTCGCGGACCAGACCCTGGCCCAGATCGAGCTGTTCACGAAGCCCGAGCAGTACCCGACCGACGTGTACGTGCTGCCCAAGCACCTCGACGAGAAGGTTGCCCGCCTCCACCTGGACTCGCTCGGTGTGAAGCTCACCGAACTGAGTCCGGAGCAGGCCGACTACATCGGCGTCAAGGTCGAGGGCCCGTACAAGCCGGACCACTACCGCTACTGATCCGTCCCCGACGGCCGCCCGTACCGGCCGTCACCGACGGCCCGTACCGCCCGGGCACCTGTCGGACGTACGTCCCGCGAGCAGGACGAGGACGTACCCCGGCAGGGAGCCCGGTGCGGGCAGCCGCCGCCGACCGCACCACCGTTACCGGCCGTCGCCCACAGCCGTCACCAGCCGAGCACCTGGCGCCGGGCAGGACCCACCAAGGACCCGACCCCATGCCCCGCGGCCGCTATTCGCTCCATGATCCGCACGATCACACCCCCCTCGGTGAAGAGCACTTCCACTGCGCCCCCGGCCCTTCCGGCTGGCGCTACGTATCCCAGCTGACCTCCCCCTCCGGCGACTTCACCGGCTCCGTCGACCTGGCCGTCGACGAACTCGGCCGCCCCATCCGCGTGGAACTCCACGCCGCGGACTGGCAGGTGCGCGGAGCCGCGCTCGACGGCGTGACCTGGGTGCGTACCGATCCCACCGGAGAGCACGCCACCGAAGGCAATGTGCAGGCCCATGCCTTCGCCGGCAGCTCACCGGCCTTTCTGATCGCCACCGCACGCATGCTGCGACTCACCCCCGATGCCCCCGCGAAGCGCGTCCGCCTCGTCCGCTTCACCGACCCCGTGCTCGCCCCGCGCACGGTCGACCAGTCCTGGTCCCTGGTGAAAAGCGAAGCACACGCCACTGACAACGACCCCCTGACCGTGGAGGAATACCAGGTCAACGACCTGGACACGGGGGAGCAGCACACGGTGCACATCGCGGGGGACGTGGTCCTCGCGGCACCCGGCATCGAACTCGAGGACCTGGAATCACCGCCGTCGGCGTTCCGGTAGACCTCGCGGCTTCAGCGGCCCGCTCCGGTGGGGACATTCCCGCTCAAGCAGGCGGCGCGAACCCGGTCCCGCGCGGCAGGTCCTCCTCCGCCGAACCCGCCGGTCCAGCCGAACCTGCCGGTCCAGCAGTTGCGGACGGTCCCGCCGAACCGGCAGACCGTACGGGATGGCCCGAACCCGCCGGCTCGCTCACCGGAGACCGGTACGAAGCCTGAACCGGCTGATAAGCAGGCGATGCCACCGGGTGAGCAGCGACGCCTGGCCGCACACCCGGCATCGGAGCCGCAGGCCCGCCCGGCCCGGCAGGCGCCACACTCTGCCCGCCATACCCGGGCATCCCTCCCTGCCCGCCGGTCATCGCACTGGGACCGCCGTATCCGGCCACCGCACCGGGCCCGCCATATCCGGCCCCCACTCCGAACGCCTTCTGCGCATCCCGCGCCTGCCGCTCATGCACCACCGCGGCCAGAACCGCAGCCGGTGGCACCCCCGGGGGCGCTACCGCCCCCGTGCACGCCGCGAGATCCGCCGCCAGCCGACTCGCCATCGACCACCCGACCTGCGGATCGAGCTGCCCCATCCGCGTCAGGTACTGCCGTATCGCCAGCCACAGCCCATCGGGCACCCCGGACAGATCGAGCCCGGCGAAGCGCCCTACCAGCCACGGCGGAGGCGGCGGTACGTAGGCGGCCTGGGCCACCGGGATCCGCTCGCGTACGACCAGCGTCCCGGCGAACACATCCCCCAGCCGCCGGCCGCGCGCCGACACCAGCGAAGCGATGCACGCGACCACCCCGAACGTCGCCAGAATCTCGATCACGCCCATCGCCCCACGCACGAGCGCATGCCGGAAACGTATGGGCCCGCCGTCATCGCGTACCACCCGCAGCCCACAGGCGAGCTTCCCCAGTGACCGCCCATGGCTCAGCGTCTCCACGGCGATCGGCGCACCGACCAGGACCAGAAGGAAGGTGGCCACCGAGATCGCCGCCTGCGCCGCTGTGTCCAGCGAACCGGCAGCGACGAAAAGGGCCAGCGACACGATGATGTACGCGGTGAAGGCCGCCGCAAGATCGATCAGCACCGCCAAGGCACGGCTGGGCAGCCGCGCGGCACGCAGCTCCAGCGCCACCGCCTCACCGGTCACCAGTTCACTCACGAGTCCCGCCCTTCCCCGCGCTGCCCCTTGATATGACAGTCTGCCAAGCTGAGTGGACATCGCGCCGCAGCAGGGGAGCAGCCGCCGGATGGACCTCGACGTCTTCGTCACCGCACACCGTGCCGAATGGGACCGCCTGGACGCGCTCCTGCGCCGTCGGCGCAGGCTCTCGGGGGCCGAGGCGGACGAACTGGTCGTGCTGTACCAGCGAACGGCCACGCATCTTTCGCTGATCCAGTCCAGCGCCCCGGACCCGCAGCTCACCGGCCGCCTCAGCCAGCTGGTGGCCCGCGCGCGCAGCGCGGTCACCGGCACCCGCCAGGCCTCATGGCGCGACGTCACCCGATTCCTGGGCCACGGCTTCCCCGCGGCCATGTACCGGACCCGTCACTGGTGGGTGCCCGTCGCCCTGCTGTCCACCCTGCTCGCCGCGGTCATCGGCTGGTGGATCGGCACCCACCCGGAAGTGCAGTCGGCAATCGCCGCTCCCGAGGAGCTACGACAGCTCACCCGCCCCGGCGGCGACTACGAGACGTACTACTCCAGCCATCCCGCCGCTTCCTTCGCCGCCCAGGTCTGGACGAACAACGCCCAGGCCGCCGCGATGTGCCTGGTCCTGGGCGCGTTCCTCTGCTTCCCCGTGCTTTGGATCCTGTTCCTCAACATGCTCAACCTGGGCGTGGGCATCGGCCTGATGTCCTCGGCGGGCCGCCTGGACACCTTCCTCGGACTGGTCCTACCGCACGGGCTACTCGAACTGACCGCTGTCTTCGTCGCCGCCGGCACCGGCCTGCGTCTCGGCTGGACGGTCATCGACCCGGGGCAGCGCACCCGTCGCGCGGCCCTCGCGGAAGAAGGCCGCGCCGCCCTGGGCATGGCGATCGGCTTGGCCCTCGTCCTGTTCGTCTCCGGCCTCATCGAAGGCTTCGTCACGCCATCCGGCCTGCCCACCTGGGCGCGCATCACCATCGGCATCGTCGCCGAGCTCGCCTTCCTTCTGTACGTGTACGTGGTCGGCGGACGCGCAGTCCGAACCGGCGAGCAGGGCGATGTCGCGGAGCAGGAGCGAAGCGCATCGGTGCCGCTTGCCGCCTGATGTGCGCTCACGGCTCCTGAGCTGCTACTGTCCTCTTCGCCCCCGGAAAGTCGTTGACACGACGGGACGGGGGAGGTAGATTCGAACAGTTGCCTGGAGCTCGCGAAGCTCGGCGCAGCACATCACATCTACAGCTCCGCAGGAATTCGGTTCCTGTCGGGGCACCTCCGATTCATCAGAATCCAAGGCCGGTCAGACCGGCTCAGAATCTCTGATAAAGTCGGGTCTCGCCGGAAAGGGAAACCGCCGAAAAGCG
>NZ_JBLMKT010000162.1:0-288 GCF_047779955.1 Streptomyces lothianensis
ACTCGCCGCGCATGGAACCCATGCTCGACGAGTTCCGGACCGCCCTCGAAGACGTGACCTTCCATGCCCCCCGGATCCCGCTGGTCTCCAACCTCACCGGGGAGCTGGCCGGGGATGACCTCCTCACGGCCGACTACTGGGTGAGGCACGTCCGCGAGGCGGTGCGTTTCGCGGACGGCATCGGGCACCTGGAGGCGCAGGGCGTCACGACGTATGTGGAACTCGGTCCGGGTGGAGTCCTGTCCGCCATGGCCCAGGACACCACCACCGCTGACGCGGACGCGGTGT
>NZ_JBLMKT010000081.1:0-286 GCF_047779955.1 Streptomyces lothianensis
AGTCCACGTCCAGCAGTCCCTCCACCCGTACCGCCAACGGCACGTTGTACGTGGCGCTCGGGCCTTCGAGCCGGTGCAGGAACCACAGACGCTGCTGTGCGTACGAAAGCGGAATCATGACGTCTCCTTGGTCCTCTTCATCGGCCGCAGCTTGGGCCGGGCCTTGCGGGTTCCCGACAGACGGCCCACGAGGGTCTCCGCGGTGGGGTGCTCGAACAGGGTGCGAAGGGCGAGTTCGGCGTCGAAGACCGAGCGGATGCGGCTGATCAGGCGGGTGGCGAGCAGG
>NZ_JBLMKT010000080.1:0-285 GCF_047779955.1 Streptomyces lothianensis
GAGCATGACCTGGAAGAGGGGGTGGTGGGCGAGGGTGCGGGTCGGGTTGGCGATTTCGACGAGGCGGTCGAAGGGGATGTCCTGGTGCTCGAAGGCCGTGAGGTCGAGGTTCCGTACGCGTTCGAGGAGTTCGCGGAAGCTGGGGTCGCCGGAGGTGTCGGTGCGCAGGACGAGGGTGTTGACGAAGAAGCCGACGAGGTCGTCGAGGGCTTCGTCGTCGCGGCCCGCGACCACGGTTCCCACGGGGATGTCCGTGCCCGCGCCGAGCCGGGACAGGACCGCTGC
>NZ_JBLMKT010000163.1:0-284 GCF_047779955.1 Streptomyces lothianensis
AGGGGCTTCCAGGTGGCGTGGTAGCGCCAGTTGTCGATGGTGGACTGCCGGCGCCGGCGGGTGCGCCAGGAGGCAAGCGCGGGGAGTACTTCACCCAGCGGGGTGTCCGCCGACAGTTCCACACCACCGCCGGGAAGGGCGGAGAGGTCTTCGCGTTCGACGGCTTCCCAGAACGCAGCATCAGCCGGGTCGGCCGCAGCGGCCTGGTCGGCTGCCGGCTTGGGCGGCTCGGGCCAGTAGTGCTGGTGCTGGAAGGCGTAGGTGGGCAGACCGACACGCCGGGC
>NZ_JBLMKT010000164.1:0-280 GCF_047779955.1 Streptomyces lothianensis
ACGAACACCGGACGCACATCACCCGCCGACGCCGCACCACGCACAACGCCAGGAACCGGACGGCCCTCCGCCAGCGCCTCCAGCACCGACACAAAGCCCTCACGCTCCGACGCCACCACCGCCGCCCGATGCTCGAACCGCGAACGCGTCAAGGCCAGGGAGTAGCCGACATCCACGACCGAGACATCCGCACCCTCACGGACATGGGCCAGCAGCTTCCCGGCCTGCGCCCGCAGCGCGGACTCCGTCCTGCCCGACAACACCCACGGCACCACACCCA
>NZ_JBLMKT010000165.1:0-275 GCF_047779955.1 Streptomyces lothianensis
AATCGCCAACCCGACCCGCACCCTCGCCCACCACCCCCTCTTCCAGGTCATGCTCACGTTCCAGTCCCAGGACAGCGGTGACACTCTGCTCGGCGGTCTCAGGGCCGAGGCGACGGGGATCGACGCGGGAGCCGCCAAATTCGACCTCGGTTTCAGCCTCACCGAACAGCACCACGCCGACGGCGCAGCGGCCGGCGTGGACGGCAGCGTCGTCTACGCGACGGACCTGTTCGAGCGGAACACGGTCGAGACGCTGGTGGCCCGGCTCGTACGGT
>NZ_JBLMKT010000166.1:0-271 GCF_047779955.1 Streptomyces lothianensis
TGACCATCAAACCCGCCTGAACGATCGAGCGACACCACGAGTTCAACCTCAGTAGGGGAACAGGAAAAGAAGTACCCTGAGATAGAATTCGCGCAGGGATATTCTCAACTCCGTTGCCTTGTAAAGAAATTGACGGGTTATTGAATTTGCCAGGGCTCAAAGAGCCGAATATTCGTCCAGATTGAAGCCCTGCCCGGACAGACCCCACCCTGTCCTGTAGCCAGCCCCAGAAATTCGCGGAGCGAATTTCTGCAGGCCGAATTGCGGAGCA
>NZ_JBLMKT010000167.1:0-271 GCF_047779955.1 Streptomyces lothianensis
CGCAGAGACCGATGCTTCATCCAGACCTGCTTTTCGCACTAGCAATCAGGATCGAGTAGGGGACCAGGAGAAGGAGTATCCTGAGATATAATTCGCGCAGGGATATTCTCGACTCTGTTGCTCTGTAAAGAAATTGACAGGCTATCAAATTTGCCAGGGACCAAAGAACCGAATACTTGTTCAGATTGAAGCCCTGCCCGGACAGACCGTAGCCTGTCCCGTAGCCAGCCCCAGGAATTCGCGGAGCGAATTTCTGCAGGCCGAATTGCGG
>NZ_JBLMKT010000168.1:0-266 GCF_047779955.1 Streptomyces lothianensis
GCAACCGAAGACACAACCTCACGGCCGTACCTTCAGACACCCAACAGCGTGCCCGGCACAGTCCATTGACCCGATCCGCGTTCCACGCCCAAGGGCAGTACTAGCGCTCGTATCGAACGGTCTGTGCCGAATAGTCAACGTTCCACCCATGAGCTATCCACCGTCGGACGTTTGCCGACGTAGTGGCTCTGGATCTCTTACGAGATCTAGATGCTCCTTAGAAAGGAGGTGATCCAGCCGCACCTTCCGGTACGGCTACCTTGTTA
>NZ_JBLMKT010000169.1:0-262 GCF_047779955.1 Streptomyces lothianensis
TTCAAAGTCTCCCAGCTATCCTACACAAGCCGAACCGAACACCAATATCAAACTGTAGTAAAGGTCCCGGGGTCTTTCCGTCCTTCTGCGCGAAACGAGCATCTTTACTCGTAGTGCAATTTCACCGGGCCTATGGTTGAGACAGTCGAGAAGTCGTTACGCCATTCGTGCAGGTCGGAACTTACCCGACAAGGAATTTCGCTACCTTAGGATGGTTATAGTTACCACCGCCGTTTACTGGCGCTTAAGTTCTCAGCTTCGC
>NZ_JBLMKT010000069.1:0-136760 GCF_047779955.1 Streptomyces lothianensis
CGTGTACGGCGTGAACGGGCGCGTCGTGATGCCCGGCCCCGTGGCCGCGTCGAGGTCGTCGGGGAGGTCCAGGAGGAGACCGGCGCGCAGGAAGCTGGCCTGGGATCAGTGATCGACGGTTGCACGGCCCCGGCAAGGAAGGGGTAGTGGGGACTGCTGCAGGCAGGGCTGATCTGCCAATCGGCGTGAAACTAGCGTTCGGGCTATGCATTTCGACGACAACGAACCGGTGTTCAAGCGCAGTAAGTGGGGCACCAGTCGGTACGAGTACAACCCGCGTAACCCCGTCGGCCTGGTCCTGATCATCATCAGCGCCGTGGTCGCCGGCGTCATGATGCTCCTCATGGCCAACCACGCCGGACCGTTTGCTCACCCGCCCCGGCCCACCCCCTCGTCCCCGGCACCCACCGAGGACTTCTCCCGCTTCTGGCCACAGACCGACACAGCCGAGGAGATGCCCGCGCCGACATCCGCCACGCCGTAGCGGCCTACACACCTGGTGTTCGCGCCGGTGTCGAGACCGCGGGCGTCCGCGGCTGCCAAACGTGCGCACCGCAGGCCAAAGCCCGCAAACGTCGGCCGCGGTGGTTTGTGCGTCGGCCGCGTTGTCGCATCACGCTGCCGCCTCCTTCGGCCGCTCGACCAGGTGGCCGCGTTCGAAGCGGGCCCCGGCCCGGAGGAGGGCGACAAGATGCGGTGCGTTCACCGCTCGCCAGCGGGCCTGGGCGGACTCGACAAGCTTGAAGACCATCGCCAGCGCGGCGGCCCCGGGATCCCGCCCCCTTCGTGACCTTGGTCCGCGGTCGCACGGTCGCGAAGGTCGACTCGAAGGAGTTCGTGGCCCGCAGGTGGATCCAGTGCGCGGCGGGGAAGTCGCAGAACGCCAGCAGCTCGACCTCGTCATCGACGATCTTCTTCACGGCCTTGGGGAACTTCGCTCCATACCGCTTGGCGAACGCCGGCGCTGAGCGTCGGTGGCCGCATCTGCCAGGTGGGCCAAGCAGGCGCGCAGTCGCCTCCTCCCGGCAGGCACCCTAAAAAGTTACAGGTTCCCTCCCGGATCCACCCCCGCCACTATGGACTGCCGCATCCGTTGCAGACAGGAAGGCCTGTGCCATGAAGAAGTCCCTCTCGCCGCGTATCAAGGCGGCTCTGTCCACTGGAGTCCTCCTTTTGGCGGGCCTCGGACTCAACCTCTCGACCGCCTCACCCGCTGCGGCCGGTGGATGTGACTACATCCTGTGGCAGGAACTGTGTGGTCGGGTCAACAACTCCACTGCCTCGGACAAGTGGTTGGTCGTAGCTGACGACTGGAACTGTGGTGGAAGTGGCACAGCCTGCGGTAACAAGGTCCGCTTGTACCCCGGGGATCGGTCCGTGGATGGCGCGAACGGCATGACCGACGCCGACGGCGTCTACGTCCCGAACGGCTGTACCGGCCGATACAGTGGCACTGGCCCGGGCTGGGGATCCGGGTGGCACAAGATCCCCAACAGCATCGGCTACTACACCGTGAGAATCTACTGCTAAAGGCTCGTGGAATCTCGCGCTTCGTGATTGACCGGGCGTTCGGAGGTCAGCCGTCCCGTGCTTCTCTCTCGTACTCGATCTCGATCATGGGATCGCTCGGCACGGCGTGCTCAGGGTCTTGGAAGGTGAGCTCACTGGGCCAACTGGTTCCCGCGTACACGCCAACAACGGGCGTCTCCATACGTGCGTCGGCTCGATAGCCGTTCGACCCGGTTACCGTGACCGTGACATGGTAGAAGGCGCGAGTGGAACCGCAATTGATGATCTCGATTGGCACCACGAGGCCGGAGCGGTTCTCTGATTTCCTCGGCGTGAAGGCACGCACGTGCCCTTTCGTGGCAACCGACTCGCCCCACTCGGGAGTCCCTCCGTACAGGGGTCCTGAGGGTGCATTGGTTCCCCCGGGGTCGAGCGACTCGGCCAGTTCGCGACGTTTCCGGTCCTCCTCGTCCAGGGCCTCCTCATCCACCTCGTAGGTCTTCGAGGGTCGCGTCTCGGGCAGCCGAGTGGGCGACGCGGAGGGGCAGGGGCGATCATCGGTTGCGGTGGACACCGATGGCTCCGGCGAGCTCTCGTGAGCGGTGCGCGGCTGAACTCCTGCCGAAGGGGTCTCCGCCTGTCCGCAGGCGACTGTCGTCAACCCGACGGACAGGGCGACGGCAGCAAGTTGACGCCTTACCGACACGGTCGTACCTCATTCCCAATTCATTCATACGCACAAGGCCGAGTGCAGCCACGGAGTCGACTGCGACCATCCGATCACAGAATCTCCATGGGGGCGGTGGAACTTCCTGGCCCTGCAGGATCCTGAGGGGGATGACATCGGACACAGGTGAACACACGTCATGTAACGAGCCATGACAAGGGTCATGACGAGTGGGTGACGGAGAATTCCCGGGCACGGCCGGCGGCTCCGGATGCCTGCCGGATCGCGGCGAGTTCGTCCTCGTCGAGGGTGAGGTCGAAGGTTTCCTCGAGCAGCATGCTCAGATGTGACGGGTCGATCTCCTTCTCGACGGTCACGCCGTCGGGGGTGGTGGTGCGCCAGGTGGTGCCGTCGAGCTGGTGGTGCTGCGGGCCGGTGAAGCGCTGGGCGAACAGGCGTGTGACGAAGGGTGAGCGCGGGTGGGTGCCGACGTAGTGGCTGCCGACCCGGAAGTCGATCGGGTGCTGCTGGACCAGTACGAAGTTGTTGCGCTCGAACCAGCCGGCGGCTCCGTGCTGCTGCAGCGACCAGGTGTCGACCAGCGGCCCCGGGCGCCGCTCCAGACGGTAGCGCCAGCCGTCGGCCTCGAGCACGGCGCCGTCGGTGAGTTCGATCGGTGCGGTCGGTCCGCTGCCGAAACCCATGTCACACAGCCAGAGCCGCGCATCGCCGGGGAGACGGACGACGAGCATGGCATGCGTGGCCGGAGTCACCTTGCCGGCGACACCGAGTGTGACACGGCCGGTGACCGCGGTGACGTCGAAGCCGAGCCGCTCCAGTGCCGCGGCGAACAGGGCGACGTGCTCGAAGCAGTATCCGCCGCGCCGACGGCGCACCAACCGCTCCTGCACGGAAGCCAGATCGACGGGCAGGGGGCGGCCGAGCACGGCGTGCACGTTCTCGAAGGGGATCGAGGTCGTGTGGGCGCGCTGCAGCCGTCCCAGGGCTTGCCGGGTGACATCTCGCGGGCCGTCGAACGCGATGCGCTCCAGGTATGCGTCGAGGTCCAACTCGTCGCCCTGCCAGGGTGATTGCGTATGGTTCCCGCTCATGTTCTCCCGCCCTTCTGTGCTGTCCTTCATGCCTGTGGCATCGGAACCCTGCGGGTGCCGTGGCCGCGCTGATCGAAAGTATGCGAAGCGCTGCTCCTGGCGCCTCACCGAAAGGTCGCGGGCCGGGCTCGTCCATTGGTCCTCGGTCCACGGACGGAGGTGCCCAAGGAGCGCACGGGCCCGACGAGACGAAGTGACCGTGCCCGGTGTCAGCCGGTGGTGTTCGGTGGTTCCCAGACCGAGCTGTCGTGGGCGAACAGCACACGGCGGGGGTCGAAGTCGGCGAGCCGTTCCATCCAGGGCTGGTAAGGAGGAAGCGGCTGCGCCGCGCCGTCCTGTGCGGCCCGGTGAGCCAGGTGGTCCGATGTGAATCGGGACGCGAAATCGTGTGCCTGACCGGCAAGGATCACCGTGCCATCGTCCCGGCGCAGGACGAGCGACTGGTGTCCTGCAGTGTGTCCCGGGGTCGGGACGACCCGGACGCCTGGCCAGATCTGCGTTTCCCCGGCAAGTTCCTCGTAGACGACGCCGGGGAAATCGAGCAGTTCATCGACGGTGTAGCCGCCCCGGCGGGCCGTGGCCAGCTCCACGGCCTGGACCAGAACAGGCCTGCCGGACAGCAGTTGATTTCCGCCGCAGTGGTCGAAGTGCAGGTGGCAGTTCACCACCAGGGAGACATCGGCGAGGGTGACCGAGGCCGCCGAAAGGGCGGTCTGCAAGGCGCGGCGCCGCGGGCGGTAATGCGCTTCGGTTTCGGGACCCGCGTCGCCGATCCCGGTATCGAAAAGGATCAGACCCTGGTCATGTTTCACCAGATACGCGAACACGGGCTCCACCCGCGGATGCGGGCCCCCCGTCTCCGATACGGGCCGGATGATATACCCGAGGTCGAGCCGGCGCACCATCATGTTCGTCCCCATGCCGCCACTGTGACAGCTCCTGATGGGCTGCCGGGGCGGGTCTGCCCACAGCAGAACCGTCACCGACCCCGAGGAGCCGAGCGTGCGTTCGGGATTCTGTTGTCGAGCTGTCTGTTGTCGGGCTGTGCGTGCACGCGGTCACGCGTGTCGGCGTGTGCCCCGGAGCAGGAGCGAGCCGCGTTGACGGTGCCGAACTCCGCGATGACCCCGGCAGCGAACCGGCCGGAAGAGCTGGTAGAACCAGAGTGCCGAGAGGGCCTGGGTCAGGCACCCCGCGGGTGCCGGTACCGGCACCCGCGGTACCGGCACCGGTGGTGTCGGAATCCTTGCCGGAGGCCGTGGTGGTGGTACCCGCCTCGTCGAGGCCGTGGTCACCGAGGTCCAGGCCGAGATCGCGTCAACCGATGCCGTACAGGACGGAAGCACGCAGGCCGGGAGCGACGACGGTGGCTGGCGGCCGGTGCTGCGCGGCCGGTGCCTGGCCGCACGCCGGGTGATGCTCCGCCGAACTGCCCGTGGAGCGCGGGGCCGCTGCTTGATCCCCCGCTCCTCGTAGAAGTTGCTGCGTGATCCGCGTCCACGCAGAAAGGGAGCCTGCCCGTCCGATCACCGCACCGCTGTTCTGCTACTGCACATGGCGGTACCAGCGCCTGTGCACCAAGGGTTCGACGCACAGCACGGCGGACCCGGCGATCGTGCCGACCAGCAGGGCCGGTCCACCGCCGCCGTTCAGGAGCGAGCCGAGGCAGGCGGCGGCGACGGTGAGTGGGCGCAGCAGGGTCAAGGGGCCGAGGCCGACCACCATGGCGAGAGTGCTGCCGCGGAAGGGGAGCGTGAAGTAGGCGGCGAGCGACAGCAGTACGGCGGCGGCGTAGACGGCGAGCGGGACCAGGTAGCCGAGGGCGCCGGCGTTCAGGGTGTCGTAGGTCCGCGCCGGGTCCCGTGCGGTCAGGAGCAGAAGGACGGCGGTCAGTGTCGGGGCGAGGAGCAGGACGGCTCCGACGGCCAGCCCTCGCAGAGCGGCTCGGACGGCGGCCCGTTGTTTGCGGATGCGGGCGTCGGTGCCGGCGTACGCCCGGAAGCCGCTGAACGCCGCGTCGGTCAGGCCGAGGAGCATCAGCGGGATGGCGAGAGTCATCGGGTCGTCCCGGTGAGGTGTTCCGGGCCGACCATGCGGCGTGCTTCCCTGCCGAGGGCTCGGCGAAGCGGTGCCTCCAGATGAGGGCGGACCCCGATGATCGGACGCAGTGTGGTGCAGAACGGGTTCACCGTTCCGCGTGGCTCGTAGAGCAGCGCGCGGATGCCGGGGGCGGTGGCGGCGTGCAGCAGGGTCTCATCGCTGTGCGCGCGCCGTGCCGAGACGACTCCGTCGTGGCGGCCTAGCCGGCTGCGCATCCGGGCACGGTGGAAGACCCAGGCGCCGATGGGCGCGAGGCGTGTTCCGACGATGTCGAAGTGGCAGAAGGCGGAGGCCGGTGAGGCGGCCTGGGCCTGGAAGAACTCTGCCAGGGCGGGGCCTCGGAAATGGTGCAGTACGCCGGTGGAGACGTAGACGGTCGCGGCCTCCGGCAGTTCGAAGGCGTTCCCGTGGACGAAACGGCAGTCGAGTCCCTCCGCCTGGGCAAGGCGGTCTGCCTCGCCGACCAGTGCGGCGTTGAGGTCGACCCCGACCAGTTCGACGTCTGCGCCGAGTACGCGGGTGGTCGCCAACTGGCGGATCAGATATCCCAGGCCGCATCCGACGTCGACCAGGCGGTAGGGCCCGGACTGCCGGGTGGTCTCACCGATCGCGGTGAAGAGCGGGCCAAGCAGGTGGGCCAGCCGTTCACCGATCCGCAGTTCCTCGCTCAGGCGCTGGAGCTCGGTGTGCACGTCGATGAGCAGGCGGTCCACGGCGTGCGGGTCGAGGACACCGTTCGGGTCGACGGGCAGACCTGCGACGATGCGGGCCGCGCGCTCGTCTTCGCTCTCGCGTAGCTGCCGGATCACCTCGGCGCGCCGGACCGGGAGCCGGTGACCGCTGCGTGGGTCGAAGACCGTGATCAGGTCGGAAATCTCTAGCTGGTGCACGAGGCAGAACCCTACGGTCCAGTCCTGCCCTCCGGTCGGGCGCCGGGTGCCCCCAGTCGTGGACTGTCCGCCCCCGCCCGCACTCCTTCGGCCTTCCCAGCAGGGGGCCATCGGCAGCCCGTCCTCGCCGTGGCCCAGGTCTCGGCGAGGACAGGAGGTCGTGGCGCTTCGGGGCGCGGCCCTGTCGCCACGGCCGTAAACGCCGTGGCGACAGCGCCGGCCGGTGCGCGGCGGAACCGCGCACCGGTGTGATGTGTGTCATGTCAGTCCGGAAAGGGGCGCCGGGTACTCAGTCCCTGCGGTACTGCGCCGGGGAGCTCTTCGTCGCCGCATCCTCGTACGAGCCCACCGTGCCCCGGTCCACGTGGAACGTGGTCAGCGTCGAGACGGGGGACGCCGGGTCGCGGCGGTCCTCGATCACGCGCATATGGGTGGAGAAGCGCTCCGGGGTCACCTCGTACACGTCGTAGCCGTAGCGGTTGCCCTCGAAGTACTTGAGGTGCGGGTTGGCCCGGCCCATCCTTGGGCCGTTGGTCCGGTTCCAGTCCGCGGAGTACGCGCCCGAGGTCACCGAGTGCGCCGTGAATTCCGTACCGACGACGGGCGAGGAGGTGTCGTCGAAGTCGGTGCGGAGGTCGTCGACGAAGGCGGAGTGCCAGTCGCCGGTGATGACGACGAGGTCCTCCAGGCCGCTGCTGTGCACATGCCCCAGGACCTCCTTGCGCTCGGCGAGGAAGCCGTCCCACTGGTCGGTGAACATGTAGGAGCCGCCGGGCGAGCCGCGCAGCTGGCTGAGCATGATCGAGTTGGCCCAGACGTGCCAGGTGTCCGGGGCGTTGTCGATGCCGTGCTTGAGCCAGGACTTCTGCTCGGCACCGAGGATGGTGCCGTCGGAGAGGTTCTGCGCCGAGCGGTACGAGCGCAGGTCGAGGACGGTGAGTTCGAGCAGGTTGCCCCAGCGGCGGACGCGGTGGATCTCGGGGTCGGGCAGCGCGGCCTCGCCGAAGCTGTCGCGGTGCGGCATGTGTTCGAACCAGGCCTGGAACGCGGCCGCCTTGCGCTGCATGAAGGGGGCGCCGCCGCCCGTGCCGCTGAAGTCGTTGGCCACCTCGTGGTCGTCCCAGGTGAGGAACCAGGGGTGGGCGGCGTGCGCCTCGCGCAGCGAGGCGTCGCCCTTGTAGAGAGCGTGCCGCTTGCGGTAGTCGGCGAGGGTGAAGGTCGCGCCGCCCTCGTGGTCGCGTACGTGGCTCTCGGGGACGCCGCCGACCTGGCCGTGCTCGTAGATGTAGTCGCCGAGGTGGACGACGAAGTCGACGTTCTCGCGGGCGATGCCGCGGTGCGCCGCGTAGAAGCCGTCGTGGAAGGCCTGGCAGTTGGCGGCGGCGAAGCGGACCGAGTCGACGCTTCCGGTGGGGGCGGTCTTCGTGCGGCCCACTCGGCTGGTCTTGCCCAGGGCCCTGAACGCGTACCAGTAGTGGCGGCCCGCGCTCAGGCCGCCGACCGGGACGTGCACGCTGTGTCCGAGTGTCACGGAGGCCGGTGCCTTGCCGCGGGCGACGACAGTGCGCAGCTCGGGGTCCTCGGCGACGACCCAGTCGACCTCGACGACGTCGGGCAGGTTCTGTTCGACGGCGAGGGGTTCGGGGGCCAGGCGGGTCCACAGGACGACGGAGGACGGTTGAGGGTCGCCGGAGGCGACGCCGAGGGTGAAGGGGGCCGGGTCGTAGTCGGCGCCCAGCGCCTCCGCGGCCTCGCGGGCCTGCGCGGGCGAGAGTCCGGCGGCCAGCGGCCAGACGACGCCCAGTGCGCCCGACGCGGCGGCGGCCTTCAGCAGATCACGTCGGTTGAGGTTCACGACCGGCCTCCAGCGAGGTTGCGGGCGCCGGCAGCGCCGAGGGTGAGAGAAATCGCGTCCGCGTAGCCGTCGTTGGACGTGCCGCTCCCCGAACGCGTGAAGACGAGCAGGACGCGGGCGCTGCGGGCCCCTGGCGGCACCGTGGACGTCGCCTCACGCTCCAGCAAGGCGGTACGCCTCCTGCGCTCTCCCGCAGTCACCGGCCCGAGCACGTTCAGTGCGACCGGGGTACCCTCGGCGTCCCGGAACTCCACGGACAGCCGTACGCCGTCCTCCTGTCCCGCGTATCCACCGAGCCAGGCGCTGACGGTGTACCGCACGCGCCCCGTGTCAACGGCCTCGTGCCCGGTCGCCCCGCTCGTGGGCAGGTCGATGTCCTGGACCAGGGCCGTACGGGGTGAGTTGCCTCCGGAGAAGAACCGGCTGCCGCGCTGCGCGGGCCCTGGGTCGGACGGGCCCGGATACCCACCGCCGAAGCTGTAGTCGATCAGCGCGGGTGCCCCCTGCGCGATCCTCCAGCCAGTGACCGAGCCGACTGGCTCCGCGCTGCCTCCCGGTCCGCTCTCCGCGTCGCCGTTCACGACGAGATTCATCCACGTCTCCCCTGGTGGTGGTCTGTTGTGTTGTCGCGCCACGCGCCACGCATCACACCAGCCCCAGGTGAACCACGGGAAGCCCTTCACCGAACTTTCTCGACAACCTGTCCGGACAAGTGCCCGTACCAGGCGCCAAAAGCACCAGCGAGAGAACAGTCAAGGGCGATCCCCAGCGCACACCCGGCGGCCTCCCCCTCCCCCGGTCCACTCCCCCTCACTCCGCTCGCATGCGTGCGCGTCTGCCTGAAGGCGTGCGTGCGTTGGGCCGACCCGAGGGCCTTTCCTGTGTTCTCCGCGCATGCGTGGCACCGGTGGGGCCGCGTGGGACTCCCGTGGCGCCACCACCCGTGACGGCAAGTGCCGCGCCAGGTTCCACGGGGGCCGCAGAAGCACAGCCCTCGTCCGCACCGGCACCGAGGTCGGCGCCGGGAGGTCGGCGCCGGTGCGAGATTTCACATCCCCGCGGGTGCGCGCGGCGAGGGCGGCCCGCTCGGGGCGAGGGCGGCGGGCGAGTTTCGGCGCGGACTCTCGTGCACGGCACGCGCGTCCCTCCGCCGGCGAGGGAAGGAGGCCAGATAGCAGCCGATACTGAAGGCCAGGATGGACAGGCTGATACCCAGGAACACGAGCCCGGCGGGCCCCAGTTCGGACAGGGTACGCATCACGCCCATGTCGCCGTCCCGGAGGTGTAGGAGCGCCACAGCGAGGTCCCCATCCAGTAGGTGCGGATGAGCTGGAACACCAGCTCGGGCAGGAGCAGGGCGCAGACGAGCATCGCCTTCCAGCCCAGCGGCGCCACTCTGAGCGCGGAGAACAGCGACCAGACCAGCAGGATGACCAGCCAGAGCGGATCGCCCGCCGGGCTGCCCTGCTCGACCGACTGCCCCGCCCACACCACGATCCAGCCCAGGCTGTAGCTGAAGCCCAGCAGCCCGAGGACGTACTGGACGATGGACAGCCGGGTGTGCCGCGTCCAGCCGCGCTGCCGCATGATGTCCAGGGTGCCGCGGACCCAGCGCTCCCGCTGTCGGATCAGGTCCCGGAGCCGGGGCATCAGGTCGGTGTACGCCACGCAGTACTGGTTGGCGGTCACCCGCCAGCCCGACTCCTTCAGTGCGAGTGTGGTCTCGTAGTCCTCCACGAGGTTGCCGCTGTGCTGCCAGAACACTTCGCCGCGGGCGTCGATCAGCTGCTGGAGCGCCGCGGTGCGGTAGAACGAGCCCGCCCCGGCCATGGTGTGCACAGCGGTGCGGGAGCGGGTATGGGCGTACCGCCCGTACTCGATGATCTGCATCCCGGTCAGGTAGCGCTGCCATGTCGACCGCCACAGTCCGCCCCTGCCGTAGCAGGTCGCGCTGACGCCGCCGAGCCGGGTATCGGACTCCATGACCAGTCGGGCACGGGCGACGAACTCGGGGTGGAGGCTGGTGTCGGCGTCCATCACCAGAACGAATCGGGCGGCTTGCATCAGGGAGCCGGCCGGTTCGGCGAGCCGGGCCAGACCGTGGTTGAGCGCTCCGGCCTTCTTGTGCGGGTTGCGTGGCAGGCACAGCACGCGGGTGGGCGGTACACCAGGGCGGGCGGCGAACTCCCGGGCCACCCGCTCGGTGCCGTCGGTCGAGTTGTTGACGACGACCAGGATCAGGTCGGGGCGGTGGGTCTGCGCGGCGAGCGACTCCAGGGAGTCGAGGACTTCGGCCTCCTCGTCGCGGGCGGGAATCACGACTACGGTGTCGTGCTGGGGTTGACGATGTGCGTTCGGCAACATCCCCGGCTCCGTGGATGCGGCGACGGAGCAGGCGTATCCGGGCGGACTGATCTCGCCGGCGGATCCGGTGGTGGTGACAAGGGGGACGGGGCGAACACTTTCGGGACCGAACGGAGCAATCCCTGTCTCGGCCATGTGGCTCTCCAGTCGAGCGTGGATCGAAATGTCCAGCACACGACGCTGTGTACCTGGTTCACTTGGCGTCACCCATGATCACACAGGTGCGGTGATGGTCTGGACCAGTCCGGGTGTACGGTCCGGTAAGCGCGGAAGAACTTTGGCCCCGCCAAGTCCCCTCGTTGCTAAGGCACATGATCGTCACTCAACTTCCAGTCAACCTGGACGACGCTCCTCATCCCACCCAGGACCCGTGCCGCCACCGATGTGTGCATGGAGGTTGCCGGACCCGGCCCGGGTGACCGAGGCGGCTTCCGCCTGGCCCTCAGGAGACGTTGGCCAGCCGAAGCGAAATGGTCACATTCGGCCACTGGGAGACCAGTTGAGGAAATCTGGCGTCAGAATGGGTGCTGGTGCGCTGTGATGGGCCGGTCTGCCAGAGATCACAGTGTGGGGACCGATATGGATGACGCGGTCGGAGCAGTGCCGGCGGGACGGCCGCGGTCCTGCCACTGCGGCGCCGCTCTCCCGGGGAGCGGGACCGGAACGGAGGAGGAGCGGTTTCGGGGGTTGCTGGAGGCGGCTCCCGACGCGATGGTGATCGTGGACGGCGCGGGCTGTATCCGGCTGGTCAACGCACAGACGGAGAAGCTGTTCGGGTATCAGCGCGTGGAGTTGCTCGGCCAGCCCGTGGAGTTGCTGATTCCCGGCCGGTTTCGTACTCAGCATGCCGGACATCGCGAGGCGTATGCCTCCACGCGGCAGGTGCGGCCGATGGCAGCGGGACTCGAACTGCACGGGTTGCGCAAGGACGGCACCGAGTTCCCCGTGGAGATCAGCCTCAGCCCTCTGGAAACCAGTGACGGACTCCTCGTCTCGGCCGCCGTCCGCGACGTCAGCGACCGCAAGGCCGCCGAGGAGCACACCCACCAGCTCGCCGCGCTCGTCGAGTCCTCCCAGGACGCGATCCTCTCCAAGACCCTCGACGGCCACATCACCTACTGGAACGCCGCCGCCCAGCGCCTGTACGGCTACAGCGCCGAAGAGGCGATCGGTCGCCATGTGGCGATGCTCTCCCCACCCGACCACGCGCACGAGGTCACCGCGTTCCTGGAACAGTTGAACCGTGGCGACAAGGTCGAGCACTTCGAGACCCTCCACGTCACCCGCAGTGGACAGCTGCTGGATGTCGATGTGACCGTTTGGCCCACGCGCGCCGCCGACGCGACGGTCAAGGGCGCGTGCGCCATCGTGCGCGACATCGGCGACCGCAAGCGGGCCGAGGCCGAGCTCCAAGCCCTGTACGAGCAGCAGCGTCACATCGCCCTCACCCTCCAGCGCAGCCTGATGGGTACCCCGCCCGCGATCGAGGGCCTGGCCACCGCCAGCCGCTATCTGCCCGCCACGCAGGGCGCTGGGGTTGGCGGCGACTGGTTCGACCTCATCCCGCTGGGCGCAGGGCGGACCGGCATCCTCATCGGCGACGTGATGGGGCGTGGCCTGGACGCCGCCGCCGCCATGGGCCAGCTGCGGGCCGCCGCCCACGCGCTGGCCAAGACCGGCATGGAGCCCCGTCAGCTGATGCATGCCCTCGACTCGATCGTCACCGACCTCGACCAGCCTGAACAACTCGTCACCTGCTGCTATCTCACGCTCGCCCCGGACACCGGTGAGCTGACCGTCTGCTCGGCCGGCCACCTGCCTCCCCTGCTGGCCGACCGGAGTGGCCGGGTGCGGGCGCTGGACGCCCCGGTCAGCGCTCCGCTCGGGGTCGGGGGCATCCCACACCAGCAGACCCGCACCGCAGTGCAGCCCGGCGCCACGCTCGTCCTCTACACCGACGGCCTGATCGAAACGCCCGGGAGCGACATCGAACACCGCATTGCCGAGCTCACCCGCACACTTGACACGGCCTTCGTCACCGCCGACGGGCTGGAAGCCGTCGCCGACCGTGTCCTCGCCGCACTACGGCCGGACCCCGAAGGCCACGACGACGATGTCACCCTGCTCCTGGCCCGGCTTCCCGCCGCCCCGCTGGGCACCGCCACGCTCGACCTGCCCGCAAGCCCCTGTGCCGTCGGCGACGGGCGCAGCTTCCTCACCAAGACCCTCATGGCCTGGGACTGTGCGCACCTCACCGACGACGCCCGGCTCCTGGTCTCCGAAGTCCTCACCAACGCCGTCCTGCACGCAAAGGGCCCGCTCAGGCTGCATCTGCGGCACAGCGATACCGAACTCACCGTTGAAATCACCGACCGCAGTCCCCACCTGCCCCGGCCCCGGCTGGCTGCCCTCGAAGACCAGTCCGGTCGCGGTCTCCTCCTCGTCGACACCCTCGCCCACAGCTGGGGCGTACGCCCTACCGATGACGGCAAAAGCACCTGGTTCACGCTCCCTACAGCAAACGGAGCCGGGTGACATCCGAGCATGAGAGGCAAGACCTGTCTTGTCTTCCTCCGGGCAGGCGCTGCCCTTGCCGTGCCGCCGCCCGGACGGCTCCCGGCTTGCCCTGCGGGACCTGGTCAGCGTGGTCCCGGTCCTGCGCGAGCAAGGTGCCGGATGCGCCTCATCCCCGAACGCCTCTCCCCCAGTGCCTCCGGCGGGCACCCGGTCTTCACGTCTTCGCCGCTCCGTCGGAGTTCACGAGAGAGCTGATCGTGCAGCGCCCGCACGAGAGCCTGGCCGCGGCCCGGGGCGGTGGATGCCCCACCGTGGTCGGCACCCGCTGATCCGCAAGGCCCGCGGACTCCTCGCCGCCCCGGTCAACGGCGTGGAGTCGATCGCAACCGGCCGGCTGTAGCCGAGCCCCCGGCCCTCAGAAGCCGGTTCATCAGCAGGACGATCGTGGAAGTCGGCGGGGCGGCACGGCAACTGTCAAAGCTCTGTGGGACGCATGGGGACAACGGTGCACACATGGGCTCTTTACAAGCCCTGCGCATGATGACATGGTCATGCCTGCTTGGCGTCCGTGGGGGGTGCGGTCGCCCGTGGCTTCGGGGGTGGAGCGTGAGGAAACCGTCCGGCAAGGGCCCGTCAGTCCCGTTCCGATCGCTGCACAGACGTCTGAGGCCGCGCTGGGAACTGCACGGGCTGATCCTCACCGCGCTGGTCGCGGTGGTGGCCGCGCTGTTGCCGCTGGCCACCGGCGAGTCCTCGCCGGCCCGTGCCGACGCCGGTTCCGCAGCGCGCACGAAGGCGCCGGAGCCGCCCACGGCTCCGCATCACGCAGACGCGCCCGCTTCGGCGATGGTTCCGGCCGCGCCCGAACTGCCGCGTGACGGGTGGACGGCGACCGCGAGCGACGAGGAGACGGCCGCCGAGAACGGACGGGCCGCCAACGTCCTCGACGGGAACAACACCACCATCTGGCACAGCAAGTGGTCGGGCACGGCCGCGCCGCTGCCCCACACGATCACGCTCGACATGCACCGTACGGTCGTGGTGTCCGCCCTCGTCTACCAGCCGCGCAGTGGCAGCCCGAACGGCAGGGTCGGCGCGTACGAGGTGCATCTGAGCACCGACGGCACGACCTGGGGACCGGCGGTCGCGACCGGTACCCTCGCCGACGACGCGACGCTCAAGACCATCAGCTTCGCCCCGAAGGGCACTCGCTACGTCCGGCTCACCGCCCGCACCGAGGCCGGCAACCGCGGCCCGTGGTCGTCGGCCGCGGAGCTGAATCTCCTGGGCGATCCGGGCACGCCCGCGCAGACGGTGGACCTGCCACGTGACGGCTGGACGGCGACCGCGAGCGACGAGGAGACCGCCGCCGAGGACGGTCGCGCCGGCAACGTCCTGGACAACGATGACTCGACGATCTGGCACAGCAAGTGGTCGGGTACGGCCGCACCGCTGCCGCACCACCTCACCATAGACATGCAGACGGCCAGGGCGGTGTCCGCGCTGAGCTACCAGCCGCGCCGCCCGGGCGTGAACGGCAGGATCGGCGGGTACACCGTCACGACCAGCACCGACGGTGTCAGCTTCGGGCCTCCCGTGGCCTCGGGCACCTGGCGTGACGACGACACGGTCAAGGGCGCCACATTCACTCACACCGTCACCGCCCGCTACGTCCGCCTGACGGCGACCGGCGAGGCGGGCGGCCGGGGTCCGTGGTCCTCCGCCGCCGAGATACGGATCGCGGGTCCGGCCGACCCGGCCACGCACGGAAGTTGGGGCAAGGTCACCGGATTCCCGCTGGTGCCGGTGGCTTCCACGGTGCTGCCCGGCAACAAGCTCCTCGCCTGGTCGGCCTACGGCACCGACCGCTTCGGCGGCAGCAACGGCTACACCCAGACCGCCCTGCTGGACCTGGAAACCGGCCAGGTCACCCAGCGCAGGATCGAGAACACCAAGCACGACATGTTCTGTCCCGGCACCGCCGTCCTGGAGGACGGCCGGATCCTGGTCACCGGCGGAAGCAACGCGGAACGCGCGAGTATCTACGACCCGGCGACCGACACGTGGACATCCACCACCGACATGAACATCCCCCGCGGCTATCAGGCCATGACACTCCTGTCGACCGGTGAGGCGTTCGTCCTCGGCGGTTCCTGGAACGGAGGGAACGGCGGGAAGGGCGGCGAGGTCTGGTCCCCGGCCGACGGCACATGGCGCACCCTGCCGGGCGTGCCCGTCACCACCACCATGACCGACGACCCCGCCGACGCCTACCGGGCCGACAACCACCAGTGGCTGTACGCCGCTTCCGGCGGGCGGGTCCTGCACCTGGGGCCCAGCAAGCAGATGAACTGGATCACCACCGGCGGCTCGGGCGGCATCAGCTCCGCGGGCAGCCGGGGCGACAGCGCGGACGCGATGAACGGCAACGCCGTCGCGTACGACATCGGCAAGCTGCTGACGCTGGGCGGTGCCACCGCGTACGAGAACGCGCCGGCCACGCGCCGCGCCTACACCGTCGATGCAAACGGCGCCGGCGCGCCGGCCGTCACGCGGACCGGTGACATGGACTACGCGCGGGCCTTCGCCAACAGCGTGGTGATGCCGGACGGCAAGATCGCCGTGTTCGGCGGCCAGGCGTTCCCCGTACCATTCAGCGACGCCACGTCCGCGATGACACCGGAGATCTGGGATCCGGCCACCGGCAGGTTCACGAGGATGGCGACCATGGCCGTGCCGCGGAACTACCACAGCGTCGCCAATCTGCTGCCCGACGGCCGTATATTCACCGGTGGCGGGGGTCTGTGCGGCGATTGCGCCACCAACCACCCGGACGGCTCGATCTTCACACCGCCATACCTGCTCAACGCGGACGGCACTCACAAGCCACGCCCCGCCATCACCGGAACGGTGCCCGCCGAAATGACGAACGGAGCGAAGGTCACGGTGACCACCCACAAGCCGGTGGCCTCGTTCGTCCTGGTCCGCAACAACGTCGCCACACACTCGACGAACAACGACCAGCGCCGCGTACCGCTCCACAGCAGCCAAACAGCCGCGAACACCTACGAGTTGAGCATTCCGTCCGATCCGGGGGTGGCCCTGCCCGGCAGCTACCTGCTGTTCGCCATGGACAGCGCGGGGGTACCGAGCATCGCACGCAGCGTCCTGATCGGATGATCACGTCCGGGCCCCGCGCAGCGAGCAACTTCTTTGCGGGGCAAGGTCATTGACACCGCGAATTGGTCTGGACCATCTTGTGTGCATGTCGAGAATCCGCACGGCGGCGCTCGCCGCCTTCGCCGCACTGTCGATCCCGCTGGCCGCTTCCGTCCCTGCGCACGCGGAGCCTTCGGACTCCTGGGCGGAGCCGGCGCCTGTGATCAGCCAAGTCGACACGGACGAGCCCGTCGCCTTCATCACCATCGACGACGGCTGGGGCCACGATCCGTCGGTCCAGCGGATGCTCCTGGACCGGCACGTCCCGGCGTCGCTGTTCATCAACCCGGTGAACTACTCCTGGGACCGGGACTACTTCCAGCAGCTACTCAACCACGGACCCTCCCGGATGGAGAACCACGCGGTCGACCACCTCGATCTCACCGAGCTGGATTTCGCGGCGCAGAAGGAGCAGATCTGCGGGGCCAGGGACGCGCAGCTCGCCGCGTTCGGCGACAGTCCGCGGCTGTTCCGGCCCCCCGCCGGCGCCTACAACGAGGACACCAGGATCGCCGCGGCGGAGTGCGGCGCCGCAGCAGTCGTCACCTGGACCCACGACCTCACCGACTGGCCCTGGATACCCGGCGAGCCCGAGATCCCGGAGCTGAACGCCGGGGACATCCTGCTCGTCCACCTCGGCCCCGACACCGCCGCGGCGGACCTGGAGCGGGTGCTGGACGCCGTCGACGCCGCCGGGCTGCGCCCCGCGCCACTGCGCGACCATCTCCCGGGCTGAGATCGGTGCGAGCCTCGGCAGCAGCAGCGGCTGCCGGGGCCGGACCCGGCCACGCCCAGGAAAGCCCGGGAAAGCCCGGGAAAGCCCGGGAAGCAGCCGGGCCGGAGAGCTCTGCCCTCTGGCCCGGCCATGCACAAGGGAGCGGCCGTGACGGCGGTGAGCAAGCACCCGCTAAGCTGCGAGCACCCCGTGGGGGAAGTCCGGTCGAAGTCCGGCGCTGACCCGCAACGGTAGGCGGAGCCCTCCCGAGGCTCCGTAAGCCCGATTACCCGCGGTGGTGAAGCTCCTGTCAATCGCCGTGGACTGCGAGAGGTGCTGCGCGGGGCGCCTTGCGCCCGGGGCCGCTTCTTCGAACAAGCAGGTGCACGGCCCGAGGCGAAAGCGATCCGCCTGTGGCCACGCTCCGTGATCCCCTGCCCGCCGCACCGCACGTGCCCGCCCGCAGCGGGCCCCCACCCCCTCCCCGCGTCTCGCTGCCCCTGCTCGTGACCGTGCTGTGCCTGGCGCTCCCGGTGTCCCTGGTCTGCGCGGCGGGCATCGGGGCGTCGGGGCTGGCCTGGAGCGAGGTACTGCGCTACCTGGGGGCGGGGCTGACCGGTGGGTCCATCGCCGCGGACGAAGTGCCCTCCTACACCATCGTGTGGGAACTGCGCCTCCCGCGTGCGGTGCTGGCCGCGGTGGTCGGCGCCGGTCTGGCGGCGGTGGGCGTGGCCGTGCAGGCCATGGTCCGCAACGCGCTCGCCGACCCGTTCGTCCTCGGCATCTCCTCCGGCGCGGCCGTCGGCGCCAACGCCGTTCTCATCTTCGGCGCGTTCGGTGCCCTCGGGATCTGGGCGCTGTCGGCGGCCGCGTTCCTGTCCGCTCTCGTGGCCATGTTCCTGGTGTACGCGATCGCCATGACCCCGCGCGGGCTGACGCCGCTCCGGCTCGTACTGACCGGCACGGCGATGTACTACGGCTTCTCGGCGGTGACCACGTTCATGGTGTTCGCCGCCGAGCACGGCGAGGCCGCCAGATCGGCGATGATGTGGCTGCTCGGCAGCCTGGGCGGGGCGAGCTGGTCCTCCGTACCGATCGCCGCCGGGGCCGTGCTCGCCGGGCTCGCCCACCTGAGCTGGTCGGCCCGGCGTCTGAACGCCCTGGCGATGGGCGACGAGACCGCAGCCGCCCTCGGGGTGGACCCCGGGCGGCTGCGCAAGGAGCTCTTCGTCACCGCCGCGGCCGTCACCGGGACGGTGGTCGCCGTCAGCGGGGCGATCGGCTTCGTGGGTCTGATGGTTCCGCACGCCGCCCGGATGCTGGTCGGAGCCGATCACCGCCGCCTGCTCGTCGTCGCCCCGCCGGCCGGCGCCCTGCTGCTGATCTGGGTGGACATCCTGTCGCGCGTGGTGCTGGCCCCCGCGGAACTGCCGCTGGGCGTACTGACGGCCGCGATCGGTGTGCCGTGCTTCGTGCTGCTCATGCGCCGCCGCGCCTACAACTTCGGGGGTGCCTGATGCGGGTCGACATCGAGGAACTGACCGTCGAGCTCTCCGGAGCGCGGCTGGTCGAGGACGTCAGCCTGCGAGCGGGGAGCGGCTCGTTCGTGGGGCTGGTCGGCCCCAACGGCAGCGGGAAATCCACCCTGTTGCGCTGCGTGTACCGGGCACTGCGTCCCACGGCCGGTACGGTCCGCCTCGACGGCGACGACCTGTCGGCGCTGGACGTCCGCGCGTCCGCGCGCCGGCTGGCCGCCCTGCCGCAGGAGTCCGCCCCGGAGTTCGACTTCACCGTGGCCGAGGTGGTGGCCATGGGGAGGCTGCCGCACCAGGGCCCGGTGGCCCGGACCACCGGGGAAGACCGCCGCACGTGTGCGGCCGCACTGGAGGGAGTGGGGGCGGGGCACCTGGCCGGCCGTGGTTTCCTCACGCTGTCCGGCGGCGAGAAGCAGCGGGTCCTCATCGCCCGGGCGCTCGCCCAGGAGCCACATGTCCTCGTGCTGGACGAGCCCACCAACCACCTCGACATCGCCCAGCAGCTGGAGACCCTGGCGCTGGTCCGGGCCAGCGGTCTGACCGTGCTCACCGCCTTGCATGACCTCAACCTCGCCGCGCGCCACTGCGACCTCCTGTACGTCATCGAAGCCGGGCGGATCGTCGCCTCCGGCGCACCGGACGACGTCCTCACGCCGGGGCTGCTCGCCGACGTCTTCGGTGTGCGGGCCCATCGCGTCGAACACCCCGACACCGGTGTGGTCCAGCTGCTCTTCGACCGCCTTCCCCTCCAGTGATCCGTCCCCCGGGGCCCAGCGATGCGCCCTCACGTCCGAGTGATACATCCGCACGTCCGTCCGCAAGGAGTCACCGCCGCCATGCCGAATCTCGCACGTCCCGCCGCCCTCGCACTGACCTTGGCCCTCGCGCTCACCGGCTGCGGTGCGCAGGTCATACCGGAGGACAAGAAGGCGGACGGCGCCGGAGCATCCGACAGCCACTACCCCGTCACCGTCGAGAACTGCGGTGAGAAGAAGACGTATGCGAAGGCCCCGCGGCGCGTGGTCACCAACGACGTCGGCATCACCGAGATCATGTTCGCCCTCGGCCTCGAGGACCACATGGCGGGATACGTCATGCCCGACAACAAGGGCGATCTGACGGCCGTGCCGTGGAAGGACGGCTACCGGAAGACGAAGTGGCTTTCCAAGAAGCAGATCAACAAGGAGCTGGTCCTCGACGCCCGCGCCGATCTGGTCTTCGCGGGCTGGAACTACGGTTTCAACGAGGGTGACGGCTTCACGCCCGAGGCGCTGCAACGCGTCGGCATCGACTCGTATCTGCTCACGGAGTCCTGCCGCAACGGGCGCGGCACGGCCCGCGGGGTGATGTCGCCCCTCGACGCGCTGTACACGGACCTGCGGAACCTGGGCAAGGTGTTCGACGTCGAGGACCGGGCCGAAGCCCTCATCACCTCGTTCCGCGAGGAGGTGGCCGCGGCGCGGGCAAAGGCCCCCTCGGGCGGCGACCGGCCGAGGGTGTTCCTCTATGACAGCGGCCAGGACAAGCCGTTCACCTCCGGGCTGCACGCCGGACCCCACGACATCATCACCAAGGCCGGCGGCGACCACATCATGAAGGACCTCAAGGACAGCTGGACCACTGTGGGCTGGGAGACGGTCGTGGAACGCGACCCCGAGGTCATCGTGGTCAACGACTACGGGGACACGACCGCCGAGCAGAAGGTGAAGTTCCTCAAGTCGTACAAGCCGCTGGCCCATGTCTCCGCGATCAGGAACGACCGCATCGTCGTCCTCGACTATGTCGACCTCGTGGAGAGCCCCCGCAACCCCGCGGCAATCACCTCGCTCGCCGCGGACCTTCGGGAGCTGACTTCCTGACCGCGCGGCCTCCAGCCGTCTCATGGGGTGGCTGGAGGCCGGGCCGGGGATCGCCCGGTGCCCTCTCAGCGGCCCGGACTCAGCCAAAGCGTGGCCAGGGGTGGCAGTGTGACGTGGATGGTGCCCGCGTCGGGGCCGGTCCGGTGGGGGGTGCTGATTCCGCTGCCGCCGTAGGCGCGATGGTCGGTGTTCAGCACTTCGTGCCAGGACCCGGTGCCGGCGGGGACATGCAGGCGGTAGTCATGGCGGACCACCGGGGAGAAGTTCGTCACCGCCAGGAGTGGTGCGCCGTCCGCGGGGTGGCGGAGGAAGGCCAGGACGTTGTCGTCGGCCGCGTCGGCGGTGATCCAGGTGAAGCCGTGCGGGGTGGTGTCCTGTTCCCACAGGGCCGGCTGCTCGCGGTAGGCGTGATTGAGGTCGCGGACCAGGGCGCGGATGCCTGCGTGGTCGCGTTCGGCCGGATGGGCGGGATCCAGGAGCCACCAGTGCGGGCCCTCGTCCTCCGACCACTCGGCGCCCTGAGCGAACTCCTGGCCCATGAACAGGAGTTGTTTGCCCGGATGGGCCCACATGTACGCGAGGTAGGCGCGGTGGTTGGCGCGTTGCTGCCACCAGTCACCGGGCATTTTCGCCACCAGGGCGCGTTTGCCGTGGACGACCTCGTCGTGGGAGATGGGCAGGACGTAGTTCTCGCTGTAGGCGTAGACCATCGAGAAGGTCAGCTCGTCGTGGTGGTAGGAGCGATGGACGGGATCGCGGGCCATGTACAGCAGCGAGTCGTGCATCCAGCCCATGTTCCACTTGAGGCTGAAGCCCAGGCCGCCCGCGTGCGTCGGTCTCGTCACGCCTTCCCAGGCCGTCGACTCCTCGGCGATGGTCACGACGCCGGGGCATCGGCGGTGGAGCGTGGCGTTCACCTCCTGAAGGAAGGCGACGGCGTCGAGGTCCTCCCGGCCGCCGAACACGTTCGGTTCCCATCCGCCGCTGTCGCGGGAGTAGTCGAGGTAGAGCATCGAGGCGACCGCGTCCACGCGCAGGCCGTCGATGTGGAACTCCTCGCACCAGTAGACGGCGTTGGCCACCAGGAAGTTGCGTACCTCTGTGCGGCCGTGGTCGAACTCCAGCGTGCCCCAGTCGGGGTGCTCCGCGCGCCGTGCGTCGCCGGGCTCGTACAACGCCTCGCCGTCGAAGCGTGCCAGTGCCCAGTCGTCCTTGGGGAAGTGCGCCGGAACCCAGTCCATGATCACCCCGATTCCGGCCCGGTGCAGCGCGTCCACCAGGAGCCTGAAGTCGTCCGGGGTGCCCAGACGAGGGGTCGGGGCGTAGTAGGACGTCACCTGGTAGCCCCAGGAACCGCCGAACGGATGTCCCGCCACCGGCATCAGCTCCACATGCGTGAAGCCCATCTCATGGACATAGTCCGGGAGTTCCTTCGCAAGGTCGCGGTAGGTCGAACCCGGCTTCCAGGACGGGAGATGGACCTCGTACACGGAGAACGGAGCAGCGTGGGGGTGCCTTCCGCTGTCTTGGTCCGCCGCTCTGCGCGCCATCCACTCCTGGTCGGTCCACTCGTAGTCCGACGTCGTCACCACCGACGCCGTCGCCGGTGGCACCTCCGTGGCGCGGGCCATCGGGTCGGCCTTCTGGAGGCGGGTGCCGTGGCGGGAGGTGATCTCGTACTTGTAGCGGGCGCCCTCGCCCACGTCCGGCAGGAACAATTCCCAGACACCTGACGCGCCGAGCGAGCGCATCGGATACTGCGTGCCGTCCCAGAAGGTGAAGTCGCCCGTGAGGCGCACGCCTTGTGCGTTCGGGGCCCAGACCGCGAAGCGGGTTCCCGTGACGCCCTGATGGGTCAGCGGGTGGGCGCCCAACGCCCGCCACAGCTCCTCGTGACGCCCCTCACCGATCAGGTGCAGGTCCAGTTCTCCCAGGGCGGGCAGGAAGGAGTACGGATCGCGGGTCGTGTGCGCGGGACCGGACTCGTACGTGATCTCCAGGTGGTATTCGGGGATGTCCGGCAGTTGTGGCGGAAGGCTCTGGACGGGCTCGCGGGCCCCCTTGGGCACGCGGGCTCCGGTGTACGGGAGGATTCCGGTGAAGAAGCCGTCGCCCTCGTCGTGCAGTTCGGTACGGTGGCCGTGCTCCGTGGTTGCCGTCACCTTCCGTGCGTTCGGGCGCAGGGTCCGCACGGCGATGCCGTCCGGAACCGCGTGTGCGCCCAGCACGGCGTGCGGGTCGTGGTGCGTGCCGTCCAGGAGGCGGGCACGGTCGGACTGTTCGATCAGTTCAGGCATGGCGGGTGCCTTCGCGTTCCGGTACGGCGGCCAGGCGCCGGATCGCCGCCATCGGTACGTGCAGCCAGTCCGGGCGGTGCCGTGCCTCGTACACGGCCTCGTACACCGCTCGGTCCGTCTCGTACGCGCGCAGCAGCTCCGGTTCGGAGCGGGGATCCCAGCCCGCGTGGTCCGCGTAGCCGGTGCAGTAGGCGTCCCGGCAGGCCTCGGCCCAGCCGGGACGGCCCGGCCGGTGGGCGCCGGACGCGTAGTCGAAGGAGCGCAGCATGCCCGCCACGTCCCGGACCGGTGAACGCGCGCCGCGCCGTTCGGCGAGCGGGGCGGAAGGCTCGCCCTCGAAGTCGATGAGGTACCAGTCGCGCCCGGTCCGCAGCACCTGGCCGAGGTGCAGGTCGCCGTGGATCCGGTGCGGGAGCGGGGCCGTGCCGCGCCCGCCGCGTGCCGCGAGCGCGTCGAAGGTGGTGCGCAGGGCCGGGGCGTACGGGCGGAGCGCCGGCAGGCAGTGCGTCGCCGCGTCCAGGCGAGCGCACATGGCGGCCGCCGTGCGGGAGGCGTCGTCGGTGCTGCCATCGGCGGGTCCGGCGGGCGTGGCCGTCCTCGTGCTCCGCAGGGGCGGGGGCGTGGGGAACGCCTTGGCCAGTGCCCTGTGCACGTCCGCCGTGGCCTGGCCGACATGGCGGGCCTCGGCTGTGAAGTCCCAGCCGCCGTCGAGTGCGTGCAGCGCCAGGGTCCAGCCGTCGGCTGCCTCCGGCAGGTAGGGCTGGAGCACGGCGAGGGTGGCGTGCTGCGGCCGGGTGGTACGGATCCACGCCACTGGCGCCGGAACACGGGGGCAGCCCGCGCGGGCCAGCACCCACGGCACCTCCAGGTCCGGGTTGATGCCGGGCTGGATGCGGCGGAACACCTTCAAAATGAACGCGTCGCCGTAGACGATCGAGGTGTTGGACTGCTCGGCCTCCAGGAGGCGTGCGGGCAAGCCGGCGGGCAGGAGCGTGGCCGCGTCGTTGGTGAAGCGCAACGGACCCGCGTGCCCGGGCTGCCTCAGCCGTTCCAGGAGCAGAGCCGCCGTACGGGGGTCCTGAAGCGCGTCGTACACCGCCAGGCCCGACGGTGTCCTGCCGACCAGGGCTCCCGTGAGGTGGGACGGAAGGTAACGGTCCAGTCCGATGAGCAGCTGGTAGCAGTCGGCGGCCAGTGCGCGGCCGCTCCATCGCTCGTGTCCGTGCCCGTGTCTGTTCGCCGCGCCGTGTTCCACCCTGACCAGTAGGTGCAGGCAGCCGGGATACAGCTCGGTCACCGACAGCAGGCTCACGTCGGCGATGGGCTGTTCTCCGCGCGCGAACCAGCGCTGCCGTGGCAGCCAGCTGCGCAGCAGTTCGGTGAGCAGGCCGGGGCGCAGCACCCCTTCCGCCGCTCGTGCTGTCTCGGTCTTTGCCATGGCGACGCGTCCTTCTCCTCGACTGGCTGTCCGGTTCGTCAGGCTGTCCGGTTCGTCAGGCTCTCTTGTTCCGTTACGCCGGTCTGTCCGGCTCCGGGCGCAGGCGGAACCAGTAGAAGCCGTGGCCCGCGAGCGTGAGCAGGTAGGGCAGTTGGCCGATGGCGGGAAAACGCACCCCGCCGATCAGTTCGACCGGGCTGCGGCCCGCGTACACGCGCAGGTCCAGTTCGGTGGGCTGCGCGAAGCGCGAGAAGTTGTGCACGCACAGCACCAGGTCGTCCCGGTCTCCCTCGCGTTCTTCTCGCAGGAAGGCCAGCACCGCCGGGTTCGAGGAGGACAGTTCCTCGTACGAGCCGGTCCCGAACGCCGGATTCTGCTTGCGGATCTCAATCATCCGGCGCGTCCAGTGCAGCAGCGAGGACGGCGAGGACATCGCCGCCTCCACGTTCGTCACCTGGTACCCGTAGACCGGGTCCATGATCGTGGGCAGCGACAGACGGCCCGGGTCGCACGAGGAGAATCCCGCGTTGCGGTCGGGGGTCCACTGCATCGGGGTGCGCACCGCGTCCCGGTCACCGAGCCAGATGTTGTCGCCCATGCCGATCTCGTCGCCGTAGTAGAGGATCGGCGTCCCGGGCAGGGAGAGCAGCAGGGCCGTGAACAGCTCGATCTGGTTGCGGTCGTTGTCCAGCAGGGGCGCCAGCCTGCGCCGGATGCCGATGTTGGCGCGCATCCTTGGGTCCTTGGCGTACTCCGCGTACATGTAGTCGCGTTCCTCGTCGGTGACCATCTCGAGCGTCAGCTCGTCGTGGTTGCGCAGGAAGATGCCCCACTGGCAGCCCGACGGGATCTCCGGTGTCTTGGCCAGGATCTCCGAGACCGGGTACCGCGACTCCCTGCGCACGGCCATGAAGATGCGCGGCATGACGGGGAAGTGGAACGCCATGTGGCACTCGTCGCCGCCGGTGGCCGGGTCGCCGAAGTAGTCGACCACGTCCTCGGGCCACTGGTTCGCCTCGGCCAGCAGCACCGTTTCGGGGTAGTGGGCGTCCACCTCCCGGCGGACCCGCTTCAGGAACGCGTGACTGGCCGGCAGATTCTCGCAGTTCGTGCCCTCCTCGGCGTACAGGTACGGCACCGCGTCCAGCCGGAAGCCGTCGATCCCCAGGTCCAGCCAGAAACGCAGCGCCGCGAGAATCTCCTCCTGCACGGCATGGTTCTCGTAGTTGAGGTCCGGCTGGTGGGAGAAGAAACGGTGGAAGTAGTACTGCCCCCGCACCGGGTCGAAGGTCCAGTTCGATGCTTCGGTGTCGACGAAGATGATGCGCGCGCCGGCGTGCTGTGTGTCGTCGTCCGCCCAGACGTAGTAGTCGCCGTACGGGCCGTCGGGGTCCGAACGGGACTGCTGGAACCACTCGTGCTGGTCGCTGGTGTGGTTCATGACGAAGTCGATGATCACCCGGATACCCCGCTGGTGCGCCTCGTCCACGAACGCCACGAAGTCGCCGAGGTCCCCGAACTCCGGGAGTACGGCGATGTAGTTGGCCACGTCGTAGCCGCCGTCGCGCAGCGGTGACTTGAAGAACGGCGGCAGCCAGAGGCAGTCCACGCCCAGCCATTGCAGGTAGTCGAGCTTCGAGGTGAGGCCCTTGAGGTCGCCGACCCCGTCCCCGTTGCTGTCGCGGAAGGAGCGGACCAGCACTTCGTAGAAGACTGCTCGCTTGAACCAGCCCGGATCGCGCTTCCTGGCAGGGGCGTCCTCGAAGATGTCCTGCACGGGGTCGTTCGTGAACATCGATGCGTCACCTCCGTCGTACGTCGGTTGACTCCGTCGTCGGTACGCGGCGTGGTCAGTACGCCGCGTGGTCAGTACGCCGCGTGGTCAGTACGCCGCGTCGTCAGTACGCCGCGTCGTCAGTACGCCGCGTCGTCAGTGCCTGGTGTCGTCGTCACGCTCCACGGTCAGCACGTGCGCGGGTGCGGGGACACGTTCCGCTTCCAGGCGTACGTAGTTGTGGCGGCCCCAGTGGTAGGTCTCGCCGGACAGTTCGTCGTGCACCCGCAACGGGCCCTCGCTCCACGCCCCGTCCCGGTCCAGGAACAGCGTCCCCTCCTGGGCGTGGTGCGGGTCGAGGTTCACGACCACGAGGACCGTGTCCGCGCCGGTGGGCGTCCTCGTGTGCTTGCTGTACGCGATCAGGGCGTCGTTGTCGGTGGGGTGGAAGCGCACGTTCCTGAGCTCGTGCAGGGCTGGGTGGCGGCGGCGGATGCGGTTGAGGCGGGTGATCAGAGGAGCGATGCTGCGGCCCTCCCGCTCGGCGGCCGCCCAGTCGCGTGGGCGCAGCTCGTACTTCTCGGAGTGCAGGTACTCCTCGCCGCCCGGCCGCAGCGGCGTGTTCTCGCACACCTCGTAGCCGCTGTACATGCCCCACGACGGGGACAGGGTCGCGGCGAGCACGGCCCGCGTCTCGAACGCCGGGCGCCCGCCGTCCTGGAGGCAGGCGTGCAGGATGTCCGGGGTGTTCACAAAGAAGTTCGGCCGCAGGAAATGACCGGTTTCCGCCGCCAGCTCCTCCACATACTCCGTCAGCTCCGACTTCGTGGTGCGCCAGGTGAAATACGTGTACGACTGCTGGAACCCCACTCTGGCCAGGGTGTGCATCATCGCGGGGCGGGTGAACGCCTCCGCCAGGAAGATCACGTCCGGGTCCTCCCCGTTGATCTCGGCGATGACCTGTTCCCAGAACATCACCGGCTTGGTGTGCGGGTTGTCCACGCGGAAGACCCGCACCCCGCGCACCATCCAGAACCGGAGCACTCGCACCGTCTCGGCGACCAGGCCCGGCATGTCCCGGTCGAAGTCGAGCGGGTAGATGTCCTGGTACTTCTTCGGCGGGTTCTCCGCGTACGCGATCGAGCCGTCCGGGCGGCGGCGGAACCACTCCGGATGCTTGTCCACCCAGGGATGATCCGGCGAACACTGCAACGCGAAGTCCAGCGCCACCTCGAGCCCCAGGCCTCGGGCCCGGCGGACGAACGCCTCGAAGTCCGCCACCGTCCCCAGCTGCGGGTGGACCGCGTCGTGCCCGCCCTCCGCCGAACCGACCGCCCACGGCACCCCCACGTCCTGCGGACCCGCGCGCAGGGCGTTGTCCCGGCCCTTGCGGAACGTGCTCCCGATGGGGTGCACCGGCGGCAGGTACACGACGTCGAACCCCATCGCCGCCACCCGCTCCAACGCCTCCGCAGCCGTACGCAACGTCCCGTGCACCGGACTGCCCCGCGCGTCCCGGCCACCCGTCGACCGCGGGAACAGTTCGTACCACGCCCCGTACAACGCCCGCTCACGTTCCACCGACAGGGGCAGCGGAGCCGAAGCGGTGACCAGGCGGCGGAGCGGGTGGCGTGCCAGCACCGCGTCGAGCTCGGGCGTCAGCGCGGCCGCACAGCGGCCTCGCACCGGACGCGAGTCGTCCCGCAGCGCCGCGACGGCGTCGAGCACCCGCTGCCGGTCACAGCCCTCCGGCACGCCGGCCGCGGCCTGCTCGTAGAGGTCGGCGCCTTCCTCCAGGACCAGGCCCGTGTCGATGCCCGCCGGAATCTTGATGCCCGCGGTGCGGCGCCAAGTGGCGATCGGGTCGGTCCACGCCTCCACGCAGTACGTCCACCGGCCGGGCGCGTGCGGCGTCACCTCGGCGCTCCAGCGGTCTGTGCCGGGGGCCGTCTCCCACATCGAGGCCGAAAGGGGTGATGTGGCGGCCCCGTCGGGCGCCCCTGGCTCCCTCAGCAGGACCCGTGCGGCCAACACCGCGTCCCCCTCGCAGAAGACAGTCGCCGAGACCTCGAAGGTCTCGCCCGTCACGGCCTTCGCGGGGCGTACGCCGCACTCGACGACGGGGCGTACGTCGAGGATCTGGATCCGGCCCGACATCGGCTGTGTTCCGTCCGGCATCCCCGTTCCCTCCGACACGCCCGCGCCCTCCGCCATCCCCGCACCCTCCGAAAGCCTCGTACCGTCCGACACCCCGGCCATCAGTGCGACCGCCCGTCGGCGAGCGGCTGAGGGCGGCGCACATAGCGTTCGGCGGCGTCGGCGGCGTCCCGTGCCGAGCGCTCGCCCATGAGGATGCAGAGCGTGTAGCCGCAGTCCTCGAAATTCCTCCTGGCCACACGGTCCGCCGGGGCCGCGCGTACCGTGCGCTCCCAAATCCGGAACCGCGCCAGTTGGCGGGCGACCTCCGTCTTGTCCGGCAGCAGCATGACGGCCACCCTTCGCGCACAACTTCCACGCGCCTTCGGCCAAGGAGCACTCTTGCCCCTGAATGCGCCGTGCCGTCCCGAGTCCTCACTCATGATGCATGCGCGAACACGCACCGTCCTGTTCGGAGTTCAACCAGCGGATCCGCATGCGGCGGCCACACCTGCGCTCCTGTTGCGCAGATGGCGTAATCCCCGCAGGCTTGAGTCACCCAGAAGCGATCACCACTCACGCTCCGTGATCGCAGCGCGATCCGGCCATACGGCCGCCGCCATGCCGGCGGGCAGGGCACGAGCCTCGCGGATGAGGAGCACCGAGATGGAAACCGCAGTGTCCCGCTATTACCACCTCGACGTGGAGGTCACGCCGGAACGGGCCGGTCAGGTCAGCCGGATCCTCGCCGCACACCTGCGGGTGTGGAACCTCGAGAAGCTCATCCGGCCCGTTTGCCGGGGCTCCGAGCTACTGCTCCGGGCCATCGACGAGCACGCCACGGGCACGAAGGCGGCCGTCGAGATGTGGTGGACGGGCAGGCACCACATCACCGCCATCGGGCACCAGGACCGGAGCCACTTCCTGGATCAGGGGTGGCAGGACTGCCTGGCCGGCATCGCCGCGCTGAGCCACGGCTGGGGGCGCTGCACACAGGACGCCGCAGACGGCGGTGGCAGCCAGGTCATCTGGTTCTCGCGCCGGGTCGGCACCGACGTGGCCGCTCACCTGGCCCCTGTGGTGCCCGGCCTTCCCGCCCGCGAGGCCCTCCGACTCCCGCACACGCCGCCACTCACGACCCTCGCCGCGCCGGTGGGTACGGCCGATCCCGACCGGTTCTCCGGCACGGCGTCCGCCGCGCTCGCCGACGAGCCGCGGTGACCGCGCCGCAGCACCGACGGGCACAGCGGCCGGCCTCGGGTGAGCAGTATGCCCGGGGCGACCGCCCCGTTTTCTGCGGCCGGCCGTATCCGCTCGGCGCGACCTTCGACGGCCGGGGCACCAACTTCGCGCTGTTCAGCGAGGCCGCCGAGCGCGTGGACCTCGTCCTGATCGACGAAGACGGAGACGGAGACGCAGACAGGGCCGAAAAGGGCGGCGGAGGCGGGAACGGCGGTGGAAATCCGGGCGTGGGCCGCGCCCTGACCATCCCCCTGCCCGAAGTGGACGGCTTCGTCCACCACGGCTACCTACCGGGCGTGGGCCCGGGCCACCGCTACGGCTACCGCGTGCACGGCCCCTGGCACCCGGCCACCGGTCACCGCTGCAACGCGGCCAAGCTCCTGCTCGACCCGTACGCCACGGCCGTGGACGGCCAGACCGACAACCACCCCTCCCTGTACGAGCGCGGCTCCGGCGGGCCCGATCCCACCGACAGCGCCGGGCACACCATGCTCGGGGTGATCACCGACCCTGCGTTCGACTGGGGCGACGACGCCCCGCCCCGGCGCCCGTACAAGGACACGGTCATCTACGAGGCGCATGTGCGCGGCCTGACCCGCACCCACCCCGACGTACCGCCGCACCTGCGCGGAACATTCTCGGGTCTGGCCCACCCGGCCGTCATCGAACACCTCACCACCCTCGGGGTGACGGCGATCGAGCTGATGCCGGTCCACCAGTACGCGCAGGACGGCTTCCTGCTCGACCGGGGCCTGTCCAACTACTGGGGCTACAACACCATCGGCTACTTCGCCCCGCACAACGGCTACGCCGCCCACGGCACCCGCGGCGAGCAGGTCGGCGAGTTCAAGGAGATGGTCAAGGCTCTGCACGCGGCCGGACTCGAGGTGATCCTCGACGTCGTCTACAACCACACCGCCGAGGGCAACGAGACGGGCCCCACCCTCTGCTTCCGCGGCATCGACAACGCCTCGTACTACCGTCTCGCCGACGGCGACTTCGCGCACTACTACGACACCACGGGCACCGGGAACAGCCTCCTCATGCGCCACCCGTACGTGCTTCAGCTCATCATGGACTCGCTGCGCCATTGGGTGACCGAGATGCACGTCGACGGCTTCCGCTTCGACCTTGCGGCCACGCTCGCCCGGCAGTTCCACGAGGTCGACCGGCTGTCGGCGTTCTTCGACCTGATCCAGCAGGACCCGGTGATCAGCCGGGTCAAACTGATCGCCGAGCCGTGGGACGTAGGCGAGGGCGGCTACCAGGTCGGCAACTTCCCGCCGCTGTGGTCGGAGTGGAACGGCAAGTACCGGGATTCCGTACGGGACTTCTGGCGGTCCGAGCCGAACACGCTCGCCGAGTTCGCCTCCCGACTGACCGGCTCGTCCGACCTGTACGAGCGCAGCGGGCGGCGGCCCCGTGCCGGCATCAACTTCGTCACCGCACACGACGGGTTCACACTGCGCGACCTCGTCTCGTACAACGGCAAACACAACGAGGCCAACGGCGAGCAGAACCGCGACGGCGAAAACGCCAACCGCTCCTGGAACTGCGGGGCGGAGGGCCCGTCCGACGACCCGGACGTCCGCACCCTGCGCGCCCGCCAGCAGCGCAACTTCCTGGCCACGCTCTTCCTCTCCCAGGGCATCCCGATGCTCAGCCACGGCGACGAGCTGGGCCGCTCACAGGGAGGCAACAACAACGCGTACTGCCAGGACAACGAGGTCTCCTGGCTCGACTGGCGGCATCTGACGGACGAGCAGTGTGACCTGTTCGCCTTCACCCGCCGCCTCATCGCCCTGCGTGCCGCCCACCCGGCCCTGCGCCGCCGCCGCTTCTTCACCGGCAGGCAGGGGGCCGGCCACGGCCGGGTGGGGCTCGCCGACGGACTGGCCCACGGACCGGCCACCGCGGACGCCCTGCCCGACCTGGTGTGGCTGCGACCGGACGGCACCGAAATGCATCCAGGGGACTGGCAGCACCCCGACACCCACACAGTCACGGTCTTCCTCAACGGCGACGCCCTCGCGGAGCACGACGAGCTCGGGCGCCCGGTCGTGGACGACTCCTTCCTGCTCCTGCTCAACGCCCACTGGCAACCGGCCACCCTCCGCCTGCCGGCCGCGGTGTACGGCGAGCGCTGGACGGTCCTCGTGGATACGACGACCGCACACCCGCCGGAGGGCTCCGAGTACGAGTCCGAGTACAAGGCTGACTCGGAGCTCACGGTGGAAGCGCGCAGCCTGCTTCTGCTGTCCAGCCTCCCGTCACGGTCTTCGCAGTAGCAGAGGAGTCCCACCGGACGATCGTCCCCACCCCGCGCGCACACGCCGGACACCCTTCGGTGTCCGCGAGGGCAGGCCGGTGAAATCAGCCACGCCCGCCTCGCCGGGCGTGGCTCAGCGGGCGGCCAGTACCAGTGCCAGGCCGATCAGCGCCGGAACGGTCTGCACGAAGAGGATCTTCCGGCTCGCCGTCGCGGCACCGTAGGCACCGGCCACGGCCACGCACACCAGGAAGAACACCTTCGCCTGGAAGCCCACCGGGTCGGACGCCACCGCGCCCCACACCAGCCCGGCGGCGAGGAAGCCGTTGTACAGCCCTTGATTGGCCGCGAGCGCCTTGGTCTCGGCGGCGAATTCGACGCTGGTACCGAAGGCCGCCCGGGCCCGCGGGCCGGTCCACAGGAACATCTCCAGGACCAGGATGTAGACGTGTAGCGCGGCGATGAGCAGCACCACGACGGTTGCGATGATCGACATGGCCCCAGAATCACATACGACGCCCGATCTCCGGCAAGCCACCAGCACGGCGACGAACGCTCCCTCCACACATGACCCGAAGGCCGTAAGCCGAAGGGGGACGGTCGGCGTCGGCCATGCGGTCGTCGCGAGGGTTCGCGACGGTCGTCAGCGCGACGGCGGCGCCCACGCCGCCGAGCGCGCCCGGCGGGCGAAGCGGCCCTGATGCGGGCTCCGGGTCCACACCCCCAGCACGTCCGATCGTATTCCGTGATCGGGCCCCGGCTGCCAGGATGCCAGCACGCTTTCGTTCTCGGCGTGGTGTCGGGCCTCGGTGCGCGCCCGTGGAGTCGGAGGTCTGTTCGCCGGTTTGGGGAGGATGGGCTGTGTTCGTTGGGCGCGAGAGGGAACTGGCCGAGCTGCAGTACGCGTTGAAGGCTCACCGGCTGGTGACCCTGACGGGCGTTGCGGGCGTCGGCAAGTCGCGGCTGGCCAGGCAGCTGGTGGACCTCGGTCTGGTGGCCGATGCGGAGCAGTGCTGCTGGGCGGACCTGTGGCAGTTACGGGACGAGGGGCTGCTCGCGCCGCTCGTGGCCGATGCGTGTGGTCTGTCCGATCACACGCCGCGGATGCCGGTGGATGTGATCTGTGACTGGATCGGCGAGCGTGATCTGCTGTTGGTGCTCGATTCCTGTGAGCATGTGCCGGCGGCGTGCCGGAGCATGGTGCGGGTGCTGCTGGACAGTTGCCCGCGGCTGAGAATCGTGGCCACGAGCCGTGAACTGTTGCAGCTGGACGAGGAGTTCGTGACCGAGATCCGGCCGTTGCCGAGTGCCACGGATGCCGCGGAGTTGTTTCTGCAGCGTGCCACGGAGTCGGGGCATCTGCCGGAGCCGGGGGATCTGAACCAGGTCACCGAGTTGTGCAGCTACCTCGACGGGCTTCCGCTGGCGTTGGAGCTGGCTGCGGGGGCGCTGCGGCACAGCAGCATCGAGGATCTTCTGCAGCGTCCGCGGCACGAGTTGAGCCGGGCCGAGGACGAGGTGCGTCCCATCGCGCCGCGCCGGCATGACGTATTGCGGACGGCTCTGGGCTGGAGCCATGAACTGTGCACACCTGCGGAGCGGTTGCTGTGGGCCCGGTTGTCCGTGGTGCACGGTCATTTCGATGAGCCGGTGGCGGCGGCGTTGTGTTCCGGCGGGCCGCTGGCGCCGGACGATGTGGGTCGGGCGCTGGCCGCTCTGGTGGACAAGTCCGTTGTGACGCGCCGCCGGGGACGGTATGTGCTGCTCGACACGGTGCGTGAGTACGGGCGGCTGTGGCTCGGTGAGCTCGGTGAGCTGGAGTCGATGGAGGGTGCGCACGCCTCGTACTTCCTCACGCAGGCGCAGCTGGCGGACGCCACCTGGACGAGTGCCGAGCAGACCGGCTGGTATCGCACGATCAAGGAGGCGCACCCCGATCTGTGCGCGGCCCTTGACCATCTGCTCGCCCAGGATGTCGATGCGGCGCTCGAACTTGCCACGTTGACGGGCTTCTACTGGACGTGCTGCGGGCATGCGCACACCGCGCAGCTGTATCTCTCGCGCACTCTGAAGGCCTGTGACAGTCAGGGGCCGGTGCGGCAGCGGGCCGTTTGGGCGCTCGGGCTGACGCATCTGCTGCAGGGCAATCACGCCACGGGTACGCATCTGGCCCGTCAGTGCCTGGAGAACGCCCGTGTCACCGAGGACGCGACCGCGTTGTTGCGGGCCGCCTATCTGCAGGCCATGAGCGATCTGCTGCAGGGCCGTCCGCAACCGAGCCTCGATCTGCTCGAGCACGCGCTGGAGAACGCGGAGGCTCACAGGTCGGATGCGGTCGAGCCCGCGCCTCAGGCCGTGATGATGTGCCGGATGCTGCGTCTGTTCGCCCTCACCGGGCTGGGTCGGCTGGAGCAGAGTCTGGAGGCGGCCACGGATCTGCGCGCGGAGTGCGTCGCGATGGGCGAGCACTGGATCCGCTCGTATGCCGACTATCAGATGTGTGTGATCGCGTTGCGTGAGCGGGAGGGTGAACTGGCCCTGGAGTACGCCCGTTCGATGCTGAACGCGAAGCAGCAGATCGGCGACACCTTCGGTATCGCGTTGGGGCTCGACATGCTCGCCGCGGCCTTCTCTGCCAATGGGGACGGCCATTCCGCGGCGCTGGCGTCCGGCGCGGGCCAGCGGCTGTGGGATGCGGTCGGTCATCCGCAGCGCGGGGCGCCGGACGTGGCGCCGCTGCGTGAGGCGGGCGAGGATGTCGCGCGGCAGCTGGTGGGAGCCGGTGCGTACGAGACGTATCGCAGCGAGGCAGCTCATGCCGACCCCGGCGAGATGCTCGCCTGGGCGACAGGTGGCAAGCCGCCGCTGTAGGGCGCGCGGCGCGACGCGATCGTATGGGATGTCTTTTCCGGGGCGTCACCCGTTTGCCGCTCCGGTATGACCTTCGCCAGAGCAGCTGCGCGATGGCGTGAAGACCCGATTGAACTGCGAAAACTTGCCTCTGCGAGGGCGCGGGAACAGGGGGGCGCGCGACAGGGACTCCCCCGCGCACGAATTCGACCGCGCGCTCCCCGCTGCGCTGAGGGATTCGGCGATCGCGCGCTGGTAGCTTCCCGGCTCGTGATCAATTCGTTTCGCGAAGGTCCGGCTGATCCGGCTGATCCTGCTGCCCCGCAGCGCCTGCTGCCGCTGCCGCCGGGGCATCAGGTCCCCGTACGCCCCACGCTGCTGTGCCCCGCCGAGGAGGACGACCGTGCCGTACTCGACACGCTGCTCGACTCCGGCCGCGTGCGCGAGCGGCATGACCGCATCGACGAGCAGCTGGGCGAGCTGGCGCGCTGTCTTCGCCCGCACGAAGCCCTCGCCGGACGCCGGCTGGAGGCGGCCGTGGAGGAGTCGACCGGTGGGACCGAGCCCGGCCGCTACGGAGTCTGGGCGTGGTATCCGTGGTCGGGGCGCCTCGTGCATGTGCTGCCCCGTGCGGAGTTCCGGCGGGTGCGCACGGACCGCAACCGGGACAAGATCACCGCGGTGGAGCAGCAGCGTCTGCTGACGTGCTGCATCGGCGTGATCGGCCTGTCCGTGGGGAACAGCGCGGCGCTCACCTGCGCCATGGAGGGTGTAGCCGGATCGTTCCGCCTGGCCGATTTCGACCGCCTCGGGCTCAGCAACCTCAACCGGCTGCGGGCCGGCGTACACGACCTGGGGCTGCCCAAGACGGTGCTGTGCGCGCGACAGATGTACGAGATCGACCCCTACCTCGACATCGAACTGTGGCACGAGGGCCTCACCGAGGACACCATCGACGCCTTCTTCACCACCGGGGGCCGTCCGCTCGACCTGGTGATCGAGGAGTGCGACACCCCGTGGGTGAAGACCGCCGCCCGCGAGCAGGCGCGGCGCCATGGCGTCCCGGTGCTGATGGACGCCAACGACCGGGGGCTGCTGGACGTCGAGCGGTTCGACCTCGAGCCGGACCGTCCGCTGTTCCACGGCCGGGGCGGCGATCTGACGGCAGCGGACGTACGGGACCTGGCTCCGGCGGACGCCCTGGCCTATCTGCTGCGCATCTGCGACGAGCAGCGGCTGAGCCCCGCGATGAAGGATGCCCTCGGCCGGATCGGGCACACCCTGTCCAGCTGGCCGCAGCTTGCGAGCGGCGTGATGCTCGGCGGAGCCCTGGTCACCGACACGGCACGCCGCATCCTGCTCGGCGAGGCCGTGGCATCCGGCCGTTACTACGTCGATTTCGAAGAACTCATCGGCACCCTCGATGCCGAGCTCGTCCCCGCGGGAGCAACCCGGTGAACCATCTGCCCGAACTCCACGGAGAGCACCTGTGGCTGCGCGAGCTGCGCGCCACCGATCTGGCGCCCTTCGAGCGCATCCACACCCACCCTGTCCTCACGCGCTACCTCGGTGTCGACCGGATGGACGCGCGGCAGGCCCAGGACGCGTTCGCGCAGCATCTCGCGCAGCCCTACACCCACCCGCGGCGCAAGCACACCCTCGCCGTATGCCCGCCCGGTCAGGACGTCATGGTCGGCACCATGGGCCTGCTCGTCGAGGAGTACGGGCGCAACGCGATGCTCACCGGCCTGGTCCTGCTGCCCGACGCGCCCGTACGCGGCCACGGGCACGAGGCAGGGCGTCTCCTGATGGCATACGGGTTCGGGCGCCTGGGGCTGCACCGTATCTGGGCCGGGCACCGGGCGGATCACACGCGGATGCGCCAGGTGATGCTGGCGGCCGGGCTGCATCCCGAGGCCACGCTGCGGGAGCTGTTCCACACCCAGGGCCACTGGCACGATGTCACCACGTACGCGGCTCTCGCACCCGAGTGGATCCGGCAGGCCTCGCCGACCGAGCAGGCCGTGCTGCGCGGCGCTGTGCTCCCCGCTCCGGCGGGTGCCTCGGCCTGAGTTCCGGCTCGCGCCGGTGCGCGCCGGTGCAGGCGCGCGCCGGTGCGGACCGGTCAGCCGGCCTGTGGGCCGGGCTCCCCCGCCAGGAGCAGCTTCTTCTGCGGCTTGCCCATGGCATTGCGCGGCACGGCGGGGACGAAGCGCACCTCACGCGGCCGTTTGTGCGCGGACAGCTGTGCGGCGACGAAGTCCGTGAGCTCGGTGCCCGTCACTCCTTCGGCGACCACGAAGGCCACGATCCGCTGCCCGAGGTCCGTGTCCGGGACCCCGACCACCGCCGCTTCGCTCACCCGCGGATGATCCAGGAGTGCGTTCTCGATCTCTCCCGCGCCGATCCGGTAGCCGCCGGACTTGATGAGGTCGATCGAGGCGCGGCCCACGATCCGGTGGACCCCGTCCGTCTGGTCGACGGCCGCGATGTCGCCCGTACGGAACCATCCGTCCTCGGTGTACGCGGCCGCCGTGGCCTCGGGACGGCCCACATAGCCGGTGAACAGTGTCGGCCCGGTCACCTGGAGTTCGCCGATCTCGGCGCCGGGCTCGGCCGCGATGCGCGTACGGATGCCGGGCAGCGGGGTTCCGACCGTGCCGGGCCTGACCTCGCCGTCGGCGCGGCCGCTGAGGGTGATCAGGGTCTCGGTCATCCCGTAGCGCTCCACCGGCCGCAGCCCCGTCAGCCGCTCCAGGTCCCGGAAGACGGGCGCGGGCAGGGCGGCGCTGCCCGAGACGAGCAGCCGGGCCCCGGTGAGCTCGGCTGCGGCCAGCGGGGAGCGTGCGATGCGGGACCACACCGTCGGCACCCCGAAGTAGAGGCTGCCGCCCGCGGCCGCGTACGCCTCGGGCGTCGGCCGCCCCGTGTGCACGAGGCGGCTTCCGGTGCGCAGGGCCCCGAGGACGCCGAGGACGAGCCCGTGTACGTGGAACAGCGGCAGTCCGTGCACGAGGGTGTCCTCGGCGGTCCACTGCCAGGCTTCGGCGAGGGCGTCCAGGTCGGCGGCGAGTGCAGCGCCGGTGAGGGCGACGCCCTTGGGGGCGCCCGTGGTGCCGGAGGTGTACAGGATCAGCGCCGGGCGCTCGGGGCCCGGCGCGTCGTCGGCTCGCGCTGCGTCCGGTGACGGAGATCCGGCCGATCGACGGGCGAAGTCGACGTCGACGAGCACGGCCCCCGAGTCCCGGAGAATGTGCTCGCGCTCGGCGGACCCGGCATCGGGGGGCAGCGGCACGAACGGCACCCCGGCGAGCAGTCCGCCGACCGCGGCGGCGACGGTCTCCAGGGAGGACGTCGCGGTCACGGCGAACGCCTTCGCGCCGGCGACGTCGGCGGCCACGGCGCGTGCCGCGCCCAGCAGTTCCTCGTACGAGGCCGTCCGGCCCGCGACCCGGATCGCGTCCTCTCGGTCGCCGTACACCCCGTCCAATGCGGTCAGCACGTCAGTCCCCTTGTACTTGTGTGTGTGCCTGTCCCGGCCCGCTCGGCCGGACTTCTCGGCCACGCTACGTTGCACCGTGGCGGTGAGGCGGTGAGGCGGTGAGGCGGGTGTGGCCTCAGCCGTACTGCGGGGCCGGGGGCTCGGCCGGGCCCAGCCAGGGTTTCAGCCAGCGGTCGTAGCTCTGCTGCCAGGCGGTCTCGCTTGTCTTCTCCAGGGTGGCGTTGACCACCCGCAGCAGGTCGTCCGAGCCCTTCCTGACCGCGACGCCGTAGGAGACCTCTCCGACCTCGGGTCCGACCAGGCGGGTGCCGTCCTCCTGGGCGGCGAGGCCCGCGGCGAGTCCGCTGTCGGTGAGGACCGCGTCGACGCGGGAGAGCTGGAGCAGCATCAGACAGTCCAAGGCATTGGGCCGTCCGCGCATCCAGGCGCCGTACTCCTGTCCCTGACCGCTCAGCAGCCCGTAGCCGCTGGAGCCGTAGGCGGTGCACACCGTCTTGCCCTTCAGGCTGCCGTTGAAGCCGGTGATATCGGAGTTCTCGGGTACCAGGACACGCTGTCCGGTCTCGAAGTAGGGGCTGGAGAAGTCCACCGCCGGATCTTCCGGCGTGCCCTCGAGTGCCCGGCAGGTGATCGGCATGGCCTGGACGAGCACGTCCACCTCGCCGTCCGCAAGGGCCTGCTGGCGGCGGTCGATGGGGACGGTGCGGAACTCCACCGCCTCGCTGTCGCCGAGCAGGGCTTCGGCGAGCTGCTCGGCCAGGTCGATGTCGAAGCCCGCAAGATTGCCGTCGGCGTCCCGGTGGGTCCACAGATAGCGGTTCTGCGCCACTCCGGCGATGAGTTTGCCCCGGCTCCTGATCTTCTTCACGGCCGGTCCGTTGCGGCTGCCGCGGCTCGGGTCCGGGCTCACCGTGGTGTCGCAGTCCTCCTCGGCGAACGTCCGCTGCCGTGGCGCCGATTCGGGCGCCCCCGCGCCCTGTGGTGCCGAGCGGGCTCCCGCCTGCGTCGTGGACCGAGGCTGCGAGGTCGGCGGCTGCTCAGGCGCGGCGCAGCCGGCCGTCAGAACGGCCGCCAGCGACGCGGCGGTCAACCACACCGCGGCCCGTCGGGCGGCCGCGCGGCACGGTGGCGCGGAACACCATGCCGTACGAGCAGACCGCCATGCCGTACGAGCGGATGCTGCGCCTGCGTTCCCCACTGCCGTCCCCTTTCGCATCCCGCCGCGGCCCGGGGCGGTCACCGGTACTCCGCCAGCCGCTTGCCGACTCCCAGGACCGCGCCCGCGGCGCCCAGCAGGCAGAGCAGCGCGCCGCCGACGGGCAGGCCCGTGAGCGCACCGCGTCCGCTCTCGGCCCGGTCCTCGAACTGCTGCTGCTCGTGGTCCACCGCAGCGGCCAGCTTCCGGTCCATGGCTGCGAAGCTGCGCTCGGTCGTGTCCTTGATGTCGACGCCGTCGACCTCCCCGCCGATGGTGCGGGCCAGGGCGGCCTCGTAGTCACCTCGGTCGTCCTGCCTGCGGGCCTGATCGTGGAGCTTCTTCCAGCCCTTCAGCTCCGTCCAGGCATCGGCAACGAGCATTTGCCCCGCCTGGTCCTCGGCCTGTCGCTCGGAGCGCTGCATCAGCCGCTGCCCCTTGTCCTTGCCGTCCATGGCGCCCGCCCAGTAGTCGAACTCCCGGGAGTACGCGGCACCTTCTCCGCGTGCCACCAGCGCCATGTTCTCGTTCCCGCGCGCCTTCAGGCCGGCGATACGGGACTGGGTCAGCAACTGCACCGAGGCCGAGCCGTGGGTGTCGGATTCCTCCAGCGAGGAGCGGGCCACGGTATGACCGGCCGTCAGCCAGATCAGGGAGACGAGGACCGTCCCGGCCGCCGCCACAAGCCCCAGGTTGAAGACGCGGTTGGTGGCCAGGTACAGCCGGTAGGAGAAGAATCCGATCACCGCCAGGACGAGCAGACCGGCACCGTAGGCGGTCCAGGGCGGCTCGGTGGCATCGGCGCGGATCGCGGCCATCCGCCGGATCTCCGCGTGGTACATGTCCTCTGCCGCCGGAAGCATGGTGGAGCGCATCTGCTCCGAGGCGTAGCGCAGATACGAGTTGCCGACCGGCTTGTTCTCCCGGTTGGCGGAGCGTGCCGCCTCCACCAGGCTTGCGTAGCCGGGCAGTTCCCGGTTGAGAATGGTGATCTGGCGCTGGGCGGCGAAGGAGTCACCGGTACGGGCCGCCGCCTTGGCGAGCAGCCGGGAGGCGGTGCGGATGTTCGCCTCGTAGGCGACGCGGTCCGCATGGGTCTCCTCGCTGCCCCGCAGGAAGCCCGCTGCCGCGGTGGCGTCCGCGTCCGCGAGCGAGCGGTAGATCTCCGCCGCGTCGGCGCTGAGCGGCGCGGACTGCTCCGCCAGCTCCCGGGCCGCCGTCTGCCGTTCGTGGACCGAGCTGAACAGGAGTGCTCCGAAGAGCACCGTCACGAGCGCCATGACCAGCCCCGCGAGCCGCAGCCGGGCGGGCGGGGAACCTGTCCCCACCCTCCGCAGCACCGCTGATGCGCCCACCCGCAGCCTTCGCTGCCACCGCTGCGGAGCGGCCTGCGGGACCGTCGGCACGGGTGCGGCACCGTTCGCGGATGCACCTGGTCCGGACGCGCGCCCCGCCCTCGTCGGCGTCACCAAACCGGCCTCCCCCTTTGCTGTCCGACAGACCCCGCCGAACTCCCCTTGCCGCAATCGATGTTGGGAACACTAGTGTGTCCACCCCGAAGGGCACTAGGCTGACGGAATGTCCAGCGGGGGAGACAGTGCACAGGCGTTTGACCGACGTAGGTTCCTGGGAGCCGTGGCTGCGGGGGCGTTGGCATCCGCCGCTCTGACCGCCTGCGGTGCCGGTGCGGAGCCCGGCCGGGTCCAGCCCGCGGCGAAGAAGGACCGGGGCACCATCACCATCGGCTATGTGGCCTGGGACGAGGACATCGCGGTCACCGAGCTGTGGAAGCAGCTGCTCGAATCGCAGGGGCACCGGGTCGAGGCCGTACGCAGGGACGCCGTTCCCGATCTGTTCCACGGGGTGGCCGAGGGGCAGTTCGATGTCTTCATGGATGCCTGGCTGCCGAGCGTCCACACCGAGCAGTGGGCGCGTTACGGGGGCTCCGTGGTGGACCTCGGGCCCTGGTACGAGCCCGGCGATCTGGGCCTTGCCGTGCCCGACTATGTGAGCGAGGTCGCTTCGCTGGTCGATCTGCCGGAACACGCCGCCCTCTTCGGCGGGACGATCGTCGGCATCGAGCCGACCGCGGGCCTGACCCGAACCATCGACAGGTCGGTGATCCCGGAGTACGGCCTGGCCGGCGCGTACCGCCAGAAGGCCGAGGACACCGGCACCATGCTGAAGGCCCTCGACTCCGCCTACGCCGCGAAGCGGCCCGTCCTGGTGAGCATGTGGCGGCCCCACTGGGCGTTCTCCAAGTACGACATCCGCTACCTCGACGACCCCGCCGACGCGTTCGGCGATCCCGACAAGCTGCACACGATCGTCTCGCGGGAGTTCCACGGCCGAAGCGACAACGAGGCGCTGGAGTGGCTGCGGAACTTCCGGATGACGCCCGATCAACTACAGGGCCTTGAGGCCGCGATCCAGGACGCAGGCGGCGCGCAGCACAAGTCCGAAGCGGTGGAGAGCTGGATCGGCGACCACCAGCCTCTCGTCAGACAGTGGCTCCCGATCTGACCCGATTCGACAAAAGAGGGCATGGTGACGGTATCGCCGCGATCCGCCGGACGTCGTGCTGCTCAGCGAGTCCGATCCGCAGCGGGTGAGCGATCTGCTCGCCGCCCTCGCCGAGCGCGGGCCGAGCTTTCACGACAACGCCGATCCGACCGACCCCGCGGTGAGCACCGGCCAGTTGGCCCGGGCCGCGAAGGCCGACGAACGGGTGGCGGAGAGCGGGCGTGATCCGTACCGGGCGCGCTCACCGGTCCGCCCCTGCACAAGCTGACGGGTCTGCCCATACCCATGTGGTGCGGCGCATGCCACCCTTTGACGCGCACACGACAGCCTTGGCGTTCAGAGACTCCGGAGGACTCCATGAAGCGCAGCAGACTGCTCGGCCGCACAGGACTCGTCACAGGCGCCGCCCTCACCGCGGTGATCACCTTCGCGGGCACCGCGCTCGCCGCGCCGCCGCCCCCGCTCCCCCGGAACGCCGACGCACTCGACCAGACGTACCAGCCCGCGTACGACTACGACACCGACGGCTGCTATCCGACCGCGGCCATCGGCCCGGACGGCACCGTCAACGGCGGCCTCAAGCCCTCCGGCGCGCTCAACGGGCAGTGCCGTGACGCGAGCGATCTCGAGCAGGTCAACGGCTACTCGCGCGCCAAGTGCAACAACGGCTGGTGCGTCATCCTGTACGCCCTGTACTTCGAGAAGGACCAGGCGCTGCCCGGCATCGGACTCGGCGGGCACCGGCACGACTGGGAGCACGTCGCCGTCTGGGTCAAGGACGGCCGGGCCGAGTACGTCTCCACGTCCGCGCACGGGCAGTTCGACATCCACACCCGCGAGCAGATCCGCTGGGACGGCACCCACCCCAAGATCGTTTACCACAAGGACGGCATCGGTACCCACTGCTTCCGCCCGGCGAACGGCAACGACGAGCCGCCCGAGAACCACTACGGCACCTGGCAGTTCCCCGACCTCGTCGGCTGGAACGGCTATCCGCCGGGCGTGCGCGAGAAGCTGGCCTCCTACGACTTCGGCAGCGCCCACTTCGGGCTCAAGGACTCCAGCTTCGCCAGTCACCTCGCCGCCGCGCTGCCGCCGGGCGTACCTCTGGATGTGAATGCCTGACGCGGCGCGGCCCGTGGCGGTCTGACGCGTTGTCGGGCGCGTCAGGCCGCCACGGGCCGCAGCGAGACCGGCGGGCTCGGGAAGCTCAGGGGGCTCGGCGGGCCCAGGGGCTCAGCAGGCCCAGCGGGCTCAGCGGGCTCAGCGGGCTCAGCGGGCTCAGCGGGCGAACCAGCGTTGCGGTTCCGGTGCTGTGTTCTCGTAGATGTGCTTGGCCTGGCGGTATTCGGCCAGGCCGTCGTGGCCGAGTTCGCGGCCGATGCCGGAGCGTTTGAAGCCGCCCCATTCGGCCTGCGGCAGGTACGGTCCGAAGTCGTTGATCCAGACCGTGCCGTGCCGCAGCCGCCGCGCGACCCGTTCGGCCCGTGCGGCATCGGTGGTCCAGACGGCGCCGGCGAGACCGTAGTCGGTGTCGTTGCCGAGCTCGACGGCCTGTTCCTCGTCGCTGAAGCGCTCCACGGTGAGGATGGGGCCGAAAGTCTCCTCCTGGACGATGCGCATCTCGCGCGTGCAGTCGTCGAAGACGGTCGGCCGGTAGAAGAAGCCGTCCCGCAGCGCGGGGTCGTCCGGGCGGCTGCCGCCCGCGACGAGCCGTGCGCCCTCCCCCAGCCCGAGCTCCACGTAGGACTCGACTTTGGCGCGGTGTGCGGCCGAGACCAGAGGGCCGCTCTCGGTGTGCTCGTCCAGGCCGTTGCCGAGCCGGATCCGCTCCGCGCGCTCCACCAGATGGGCGACGAACTCCTGGTGCAGTGAGTCCTCCACGATCAGCCGGGTGCCGGCCGAGCAGACCTGTCCGGCGTGGAAGAAGACGGCCATCAGGGCGTAGTCGATCGCCGCGTCGAAGTCGGCATCGGCGAAGACGATATTGGGGTTCTTGCCGCCGAGTTCGAGGGCGATGTCCTTTACGGTGTCCGCCGCCGTCCGCATGATGCGGCGGCCGGTGTCCAGGCCTCCGGTGAAGGACACCAGGTCCACGCCGGGGTGCTCGACCAGGGGCGCGCCGGTGGCCGCACCGTCGCCGAGGATCAGGTTGACGACACCGGGTGGTGCGCCCGCCTCCGCGAGGAGTTCGACCATCTTGATGGTGGTCAGCGGTGTGATCTCACTGGGCTTGAGGACCAGCGTGTTGCCCGCGGCGAGGGCCGGGGCGACCTTCCAGGAAGCCTGGAGGAGCGGATAGTTCCACGGACAGATCAGGGCACAGACGCCGACCGGCTCGTAGACGACGCGGCTGCGGACGCGCGGATCGCCCGCGTCGATCACGCGGCCGTTCTCCGATTCGGCGAGCCCGGCGTAATACGCGAAGACGTTGGAGACGTCGTCCACGTCGATTCCGCTTTCCACCAGCGTCTTGCCGGTGTCCAGGGTTTCGAGGCGGGCGATCTCCGCCCGGTCCCGCTGCAGGTATTCAGCCATCCGGCGCAGCAGCTCGGAGCGCTGACGGGCCGTCCAGGACGGCCACGCCCCGCCGTCGAACGCGGCGCGCGCCGCGGCCACGGCGGCCTCGGCATCCGCTCGTCCGCCCTCGTCCACGGTGCGGACGACGGACTGGTCGAAGGGGTTGATGACCTCGCGCGTCGTGCCTTCGGACGCCGCGCGCCACTCTCCGTCGATATACAGACTGGACGTGGGAATTCCTCTCCCGATTGCGCCGCATTGCGGCCGCACCGTTGTGCGCGTGGAATTGAGTAAGCATTACGTTAGGCACCAGGTACGGCGAAGTGCAACGAGAGCCGAGGAGCACCATGACACGCAGCGAGTATGACTACATCATCGTCGGCGGCGGCTCTGCGGGCTGCGCGCTGGCGAATCGGATCAGCGCCGACCCGGGCAACCGGGTTCTCGTTCTCGAGGCGGGACGGCCGGACTACAAGTGGGATGTCCTCACCCATATGCCCGCCGCCCTGACAATGATCATCGGAAATCCGCTCTACGACTGGTGCTACGAGTCCGAGCCGGAGCCGTACATGAACGGGCGTCGCGTCAGCCACGGCAGGGGAAAGCTGCTCGGCGGCTCGAGTTCCATCAACGGAATGATCTTCCAGCGCGGAAATCCCATGGACCTGGAACGCTGGGCTGCCGACCCCGGAATGGAGACCTGGGACTACGCGCACTGTCTTCCGTATTTCAAGCGAATGGAGCACTGCGAGGCCGGGGCGGACGAATGGCGCGGCCAGGGCGGCCCCCTGTGGCTGGAGCGGGGCAAGGCGGAGAACCCGCTGTTCTCGGCGTTCCTGGAGGCCGCGCAGCAAGCCGGCTATCCGCTGACCTCGGACGTCAACGGGTACAAGCAGGAGGGCTTCGCCCGCTTCGACCGCAATATCAAGAACGGCCGCAGGTGGTCCGCCTCGCAGGCCTATCTGCATCCCGCGATGAAGCGCCCGAATCTCACGGTGCAGTGCTTCTCGCAGGCGGACCGGGTGCTGTTCGACGGAAAACGGGCGGTCGGTGTCGAGTACCGGCGGTACGGAAAGCAGCGCCGGCAGGTGTTCGGCGGCGAGGTGATTCTCTGCGGCGGAGCGATCAACACGCCTCAACTGCTTCAGCTCTCCGGTGTCGGAAACCCCGATGAACTGACGCGCGTGGGCGTCAAACCGGTGCACGAACTGCCCGGGGTCGGGGAGAATCTCCAGGATCACCTGGAGGTGTACGTACAGCACGCGTCCAAGCAGCCGATCTCGTTCAATCCGCTCGTGAAATGGCGCAACCGGCCTGCTGTGGGCCTGCGTTGGATGACTTCGCACACCGGCCCGGCCGCCACGAACCATTTCGAGGCCGGTGGTTTCGTCCGCGGGAACGACAAGGTCGACTACCCCAATCTGATGTTCCACTTCCTGCCGATCGCGGTGCGCTACGACGGCACTCCCGTTGAGGCCGACCACGGATACCAGGTCCACATCGGACCGATGTACTCCGATGTCCGCGGCTCGGTGAAGATCAAGTCGGGGCATCCCGACGAGCATCCGGCGCTGCGGTTCAACTACCTCTCCACAGAGAACGACCGCAAGGAGTGGGTGGAGGCCATCCAGGTCGCGCGGGACATCCTGAAGCAGCCCGCCTTCGCCGAGTACGACGCCGGCGAGATCTCGCCGGGGCCCGAGGTCGACGGCGACGAGGCGGTCCTCGAGTGGGTCGCGCGCGATGCGGAGACCGCGTACCACCCCTCCTGCACCGCCCGGATGGGCATCGACGACATGTCCGTGGTGGACCCGACCTCGATGCGGGTCCACGGGCTCGAGGGGCTGCGGGTCGTCGACGCCTCGGCGATGCCGTATCTGACCAACGGCAACATCTACGCCCCCGTGATGATGCTCGCCGAAAAGGCCTCGGACCTGATCCTCGGCAACACACCGCTGCCGCCGTCCACGGCCGACTTCTACCGATACCGCAAGCAGGAGGGCTGAGGGCCCGTGACCGAACCCAGTAGTGGCGCCACGGCGGCCTCCCAGCCGGAACACCAGGTGAAGAACCTCGTGTTCGGCGGGTCCGCCGTACTCATCCTCGCCCTCTCGATCTGGGCGATGATCAGCCCGGAGGGTGCCGAGGACACCATCGGCGTGGTGGTCGGCTGGATCACCGACGGATTCGGCTGGTACTACTTCGTCGCCGCCACCCTCTATCTCCTCTTCGTGGTCTTCCTCGCCGTGTCCCGGTACGGGCGCATCAAACTGGGCCCACAGCACTCCCGGCCCGACTACGGCATGTTCGCCTGGGCGGCCATGCTGTTCGCGGCGGGCATCGGCATCGACCTGATGTTCTTCTCCGTCTCGGGGCCGGTCTCGCACTATCTCGCGCCGCCCGAAGGCTCACCGGAGACCGTCGAGGCGGCCCGGCAGGCCGTGGTGTGGACGCTGTTCCACTACGGCATCACCGGCTGGGCGATGTACGCGCTGATGGGGATGGCGCTCGCCTACTTCTCCTTCCGCTACCACCTGCCGCTGGCGATCCGGTCCGCGCTGTATCCGATCATCGGCAAGCGCATCCACGGCAAGATCGGTGACAGTGTCGACCTCGCGGCCGTCCTCGGCACGGTCTTCGGTATCTCGGTGTCGCTCGGCATCGGCGTCGTCCAGCTGAACTACGGGCTGAACTTCCTGTTCGGGGTGCCCGAGGGGCTCGCCGCGCAGATCTCGCTGATCGCGGTCGCCGTGCTCCTCACCACGGTGTCCGCCGTGGCCGGTGTGGACCGGGGCATCCGGCGCCTGTCCGAGCTCAATGTGGTGCTCGCGGTCGTCCTGATGCTCTACGTGTTGATCGCCGAGAGCCCGACGCGGCTGCTGAACGCGCTCGTCCTGAACATCGGCGACTACGTCAGCCGCTTCCCCGAGATGACCCTGAACACCTTCGCCTACGACCAGCCCACCGAGTGGCTCAACGCGTGGACCCTGTTCTTCTGGGCGTGGTGGGTGGCCTGGGCGCCCTTCGTCGGGCTGTTCCTCGCGCGGATCTCGCGCGGGCGCACCATCCGGCAGTTCGTCTCGGCGACCCTGGTGATCCCGTTCTTCTTCACGCTGCTGTTCCTGTCGGTCTTCGGCAACAGCGCGCTGTTCGTCGTGCGTTCCGGGAACTCCGAATTCGGCGAGACCGCCATGAACCTTCCCGAACAGGGCTTCTACGCGCTGCTCGACCAGTACCCGGGCGTGGGCTTTAGCGCGGGCCTCGCCACCGTCGTCGGACTGCTGCTCTACGTCACCTCCGCCGACTCCGGGTCCCTCGTCCTCGGCAACCTCAGCTCCCATCTGCGTACCCCGCTCACCGACTCCCCTCCGTGGCTGCGGATCTTCTGGGCGGGCACCATCGGGCTGCTCACCCTCGCGATGCTGATCGTCGGCGGGGTGGCGGCGCTGACCAACGCCACCATCATCATGGGTCTGCCGTTCTCGCTGGTGATGTTCCTGGTCATGGCCGGCTTGTACAAAGCCCTGCGTGTCGAGCGGATGCGGGAGGACGCCCTCACGGCCACTCTGCCCTCGTCCCTCTCGGGACGGACGGCGAGCGCCGGGCCGACGGCGGAACGGAACTGGCGGCACAGACTCGCACGGGCCATGGCCTTCCCCACCAGACGCACGGCCCGGAGGTTCATCGACGAGATCGGGCTTCCCGCGTTCGAAGAGGTCGCGCAGGAGCTGCGGCAGCAGGGCGCGGAGGCCACGGTCATCGAGCTCGCGCAGGAGGAAGCCGGTGTGCCGCCTCTGGAGCTGCGGGCGCCGATGGGGCGCACCGAGGAGTTCGTCTACCGGATCTGGCCGATCGAGACCCCCACGCCGTCCTTCGCGACCCGTGCGGTCAGCGAGCACGACACGTACGTACGTTTCGAGGTGCACCTGGCCGACGGCAGCCAGGGGTACGACGTGATGGGCTACAGCAAGCAGCAGCTCATCGGCGACATCCTCGACCAGTACGAACGCCACCTGGAGTTCCTGCGCCTGCACCGCGAGGCGACGGCCCACGCCACCCTGCCCGACCATCGGCCGGACACGGCGGACGTGCAGCTGCCGGAGGAGTAGCTGCCGAAGAGGTAGAAGGAGCAGCAGGAGGTGTCCGGCGGATCATGCCGCCGGACACCTCTCTCGTGCTGCCGGCCAGCAAACCCGGCCGTGGTCGGTGATCAGCCGGTCGGGCCCGTCCAGTCGGCGGGGATGTGGGCGAGGCGTACGCGCTGGGGGTGGTCGCCGACCTTGACGGTGGCCGTCCTGCGGCCGGTGGCGAAGTCGATGGCGGTGACCGCGTCCGCGCCGCTCTCGGAGATGATGCACTGCTTGCCGTCACCGCTGACCGTCGCCCAGTACGGCTTCGCCGCGGGCACGAGCGGGCCCGGTTCGAGGGTGGTGCGGTCCACGACGGTGGCGTAGTCGTCCATGGTTCCGGCGACGCACAGTTTGCTGCCGTCCGGGCTCATCGCCATGCCGTGGTGGCGTGAGTCGTTCACCCAGGTCGTGCGGTCCTCGCTGGTGTCCGGATTCTTGGGGAGTTCCTTGACGCGGGTGACCTGGTCGGTGGCCACGTCGTACTCCACGAAGCCGTTGAAGAAGGACACCTGGAAGTACATCTTCGACTCGTCCGGGCTGAAGGCGACCGGCCGGATCGCGTCGGAGAGGTCCCCCCGGCCGAAGGCGTCGAGGCGTTCGCGCATATCGATCACCTTGACCGTGCGGAAGGTGGCCGCGTCGACCACCGTGATCTTCCGGTCGCCCTTCGTCCAGTCCAGCCAGGGGGCGTCCAGGGCGGTGTTGACCTCGCCGATGGACATGTTCCACAGGTAGCGGCCTTCGTCGGTGAACACGTTCTCGTGCGGTTTGTCGCCGGTGCGGAAGGATCCGAGCTCGTCGCCGGTGTCGATGTCCAGGACGTGCACGGTGTTGGAGAGGGATGCGGAGACGGCCACACGGGTGCCGTCCGGCGAGACGGCCATGTGGTCGGAGCGGTATCCGGAGACGGGGAAGCGCCAGTTAATCCTCCCGGTCGTCAGGTCGAGGGAGACCACGTCGGCGAAGCTGGGGCGGGAGACCACCATGGCCGAGCCGTCGGGGGTGGCGTACATGTCGTCGACGAACTGGTCGTGCCCCTCCCCCGGGCCCTGGCGGATACCGAGGAAGAAGGCGAGCCTGACGGGGTTGAGGTAGATCTCGCGCAGCCGCTCCTTCTTGTCCGGGATGACGTTGATCCGGCCGATCCCTGCCAGGTCGCCGCCGGGTTCGATGACGTCGGCGGTGCCGTCCCAGTTGTTGCCGACGAACATCACCTCGCGCAGTTCGTCCTCGGCCTCGGCGTGGGAGGTGCCGCCCGCGGCGGCGGTGAGCAGCAGTGCGCCCGCCGCGAGCAGTGCGACCCGCCGTCCGCGTACCGCTGCGCGCGGCCGGGCTTGCGTTCCGGACAGGTTTTTCTGACGGTTCCCACGGCTCGGCATCGGTCCTCCAGCGGCCTCGTATGACGTCATGCGCATGCCACCCCCGATGGCGTACGGGACGGTAACAACCGCCGGTAACATCCACAATGGCTTGGGGGCGGGAAGATGCCGGGGGCGGTACATGGCCGGATGACAGCTGGGTTCATGGCCGATTCATGGTCGGTGAGGACGCGTCGCGGGCGATCAGCGCGGGGTGCCCGAGCCGTCCGCGGGCGAGGACCAGAGGTCCGTGGAGCCGCCGCTGCGGCTCGGCAGGGCGTAGGCGAGCGTGTGGTCGTCGAGCCAGGCCGCCTGGTCGTCCACGCTGCGGGTTTCGGCGAGCGGGGTGTCCCGCATCGTGTCCAGGTCGAGGACATGCAGGCGCCAGGGGTCCGAAGTGCCTTCACGCACGCGCTTCTTGTAGGCGACGCGGGTGCCGTCGGGGGAAAGCGAGGGGCATTCGACGATCTCGCGCAGGGTGCGGGCCGTCCAGGTCTTCATCTCGCCCTTGACCAGATAAGTCTTGCCGCGGGTCGAGACGGTGGCGTCGAAGCGGTTGTCGTCGTGGGCGAACGTGATGCCCCAGTAGTTCACATCGGCCGCGCTGTGGCGCCTGCCGTCAAGGGTGAGCTGCAGGGTTTCCACGTTCTTGATCAGGTAGCCGGTCCGTGTGTCGAGGATGCCGCTGCGGGTGGAGAAGGAGTTGCCCGCGTACGAGTCGCCGCTGACGAACACCGTCCAGGCAGGTGGCGGCCCTCGCCGTGCAGGCCGGTCCACTCGTCGGTGTCTCCGTCGCCCGCGGTCTCGGTGGCGAGGCGGGTCCAGTTGCTGCGGTCGGTGGATATCTCGACCCGTCCCCGTCCCCGTCCCCGTCACCCGGATCACCCGGTGAGGGGTCCGGGTCGGACGGGGTGGGGTCCTCGGTGATCTCGAAGGGGTCGCCGTACACGTGCCAGGACAGCGGGGTGTCCAGGCCGAGGTTGCCGTCGTCCAGGAACACACGCTGTGCGGTGTCGACACGGCTGGTGTCCTCGTGGGCGGCCTCCTTCTTCATCTCCTCGACCCGGGCGTCGAGGAACGCGTGCAGGTATTCGGTCTCGTCGCCGGCTTCGGCGGGTGTGTCGGCGTCCGCGCGGGCCGCGGCGCGGATCGAGTCGAAGCCGGACTCACCGTGCATGACCATGGCGTCGTAGTAGACGAACTGGCCGAGTTCCCGGAGGTCGTCGCTCTTGGCGCGGGCGACGGACGGGTCGAAGTAGACGCGGTCGCGTTCGTGCTCCTGTGCGGCCTGGAAGGCGCGGGTCCGCGCCGCCTGCTTCCAGGCCTCGGTGAAGCCGGGGTCGAGGCCCTCGTGCGAATCGGAGCCGTCGACCTCGCGCAGGGCGGGCAGATACTCGGCGAGCGGGTTGTCCGGCACCTGGTCGGTGTAGTACTCGACGAGTTCGAGTATGTCGTGGGTGCCCGAGCAGAAGCCGACGATGCCGGCGGTGTAGCCGCGGCCGTCGCCGATGTCCTCGATGTAGTCGTACTGCTCCTGCCATTCGAGGGAGGAGTTCTCGGCACTGGAGACCAGCTGCATGGCGATCTCCTTCTTGACCGGGTCGTCGAGCCCGGAAGGTGCCGCCGCCTGGCCGGAGTTCAGGAATATCACCGCGGGGACGGCGGCGAGCAGCAGGGCGAGGGCGGTCCTGATGCCGGTCCTGCTGCGGCGCCGGTGGCCGGTGGGGCGGCGTCGGCGGGTCCTGGTGCTGAGGTGCCGCGATCCGGACGGCGAGGGGGGCCGTCCCGGAGTGGGGAGTGGCATGTGCTTCTCCGGTTTCCCGTCTGGTCGGGCATGCGAAGACGCAGCACCCGGCAGGGAGTTCGGGGGCTGCATGGCTGTGCGGAACCGTGGGTGGTGAGGTGCGGAACCCCGGTTGTCCCTACCGCCCTTGATTGATAGGAACGTTTCCTTTCCATTGGCGGCATCGGCTGCTCCGCAAGACGTGTGAAGCCAGGGGAATCTATTGGGGTGTCGGGGCGCGGCACGGACACGTTCGCCGAACGAGGGTGGTGAATCGCCCGATTGGCGGGCACGAACAGCCTCCGACCAGGTGAATTTCACCAGTCGGCCGGCTTCGGCGAACGCGGGGGAGGCGCCGCCCGCGACGAGGCAGGGCGGCGGCTTCAGGGATGGTTGTCCGCCGCGGCCGGTGCCATCACCGCGAGGGCGGTCATGACGGCGGCGAGGAACGTGATGAGCAATCGGCGCGCCACGGTCGGCCGCCCCGAAGCTCGCTGATCGGTTTCGGCTGGGCGCAGTGGATTGGGCGCACAGGCCGGTGCGGGATCTTGGAATGCGGGGCAGGCGAAGCGGGGGTGCGTGCTGCGGGATGCCCCGGCACCCCTCGCGGCCGCGCTCACTTCCTCGCGTACGTGAGGAATGCGGTGCCGCTCGGCAGGATCGTGCTGTCTGTGAGGGCGAAGTGGGTGGGGGCGAACGGCCTTCGGGTGCCGAACAGGGGGGTGCCCGAGCCGACGGCGAGCGGCGCGAGTTTGAGGATCAGCTGGTCGATCTCCTCGTAGAGCGCGCCGGCCAATTCACCGCCGCCGAGCAGCCAGATGTCCTTGCCCTCCTGCTCCTTCAGCTTGCGCACGGTGTCCACGGGGTCGGTGGCGACGAGTTCGACGCCGGGGTCGGGGCTCTCGGTGAGGGTGCGGGAGAAGACGAAGTGCCGCAGGTGGGGGTAGGCGTTGGCGAGGCCCGCATCGAGGCCGTTCCGGTACGTGCGGCGGCCTTCGAGTGCGGTGTCGAAACGGGTACCTGCTGCGGTGATGCCGAGGGCTTCTCTGGCGGGGGCGGGCAGGGTTTCGGGGAACTCGGCCACCAGGTGTTCCAGGTAGTCCTCGCCGACGGGCCAGAACGCGTCGGGGCCACTGGTGGGGTCGGAGCCGTCGGGCCCGGCGATCTGACCGTCGAGGGTGGAGGCGATGAAGTAGACGAGCTTGCGCATACGAACTCCTCGGATCCGGAACGGTGTCTGCCAGTGCCGGAGTAAGTGATGTACTCTGGTTGCAGTGGTTAGAACGTAGTACTGCATGTGCAGTGGTGTCAATGTTCTTCGGAAAGGAACCTTCGATGCGCCAGAACACGGCCCGCCGTACCGCCCTCCTCGACGGCGCCATCGAGGTCCTCGCCCGGGACGGCTCACGCGGTCTGACGCTGCGCGCGGTGGACACCGAGGCCGGGGTGCCCAAGGGGACGACCACCAACTACTTCACGAACCGGGCCGATCTGCTGGCCCAGGCGATGACGCGGATCCAGGAGCGGCTGACCCCGGATCCGTCCGAGGTGGCCGTCACGATGAGCGAGCAGCCCTCCCCCGAGCTGGTCGCCACGCTCCTCAAGCAGCTGCTCGGCCGGATGCGGGCCGATCGCAGCAGCTGGCTCGCGCTGATGGAACTGCGCCTCGAGGCCACCCGCCGCCCCGAACTGCACACAGAGCTGACCCGGTTCTTCGCCGCCCAACTCGACGGCAACATCAGCTTCCATCTGGATGCGGGCCTGCCCGGCGACCGGATCAGCGTCGTACTGCTCTATCTCGCCATGCTCGGCCTCATCGTCGACGACCTGACCGTGCCCGAACTTCTCTCGCGGTACGAGGCGGAGAACCTGATCGAGTCGATGGTCGAGCGGATGCTCCCGCACGGGTCATGACCCCGACCTGCGCCATGCGCGGCCATGGGCCGGTCGACGGCCGCTCATCAAGGCAGCGCGCCGGCCTGCCCGCCCTGCGTCCGCTCGGCCACCCGCCCGTCGTGCACCTCGACGATCTCGTCGGCGGTGTTCAGGTGCGTACGGTCGTGGGTGACCAGGAGGGTGGCCGTGCCGCGGCTGCGGGTCAGGCCGGTGATCAGGTCGATGACCGAGGCGCCGCGTTCGTGGTCGAGGGCGCTGGTGGGCTCGTCGACCAGGAGGACGGTGGGGTCGTTCATGAGGGCGCGCGCGATGTTGACGCGCTGGCGCTGGCCGCCGGAGAGCTGGTGCGGTCGACGGCCGGCCTCGGCCGCAAGGCCGACGGAGTCGAGGAGTTCGAGGGCCCGGGCGCGGGCGGCGGCGGGACGGCGGCCGTCGAGGTGGGCCATGACCTGGAGCTGTTCGGCGGCGGTGAGCGACGGCAGCAGGTTGGGCTGCTGGAAGACGATGCCGGTCTTCCTACGGCGCAGTTCGGTGAGTTCGCGGCGCCTCAGGCCCGATGTGCTGGTGCCGTCGATGGTGACGGTGCCGTGGTCGGGCGTGATCAGGGTGGCGGCGACGGCGAGCAGGCTCGACTTGCCGGAGCCGGAGGGGCCCACGACCGCGACGAGGCGTCCCCCTGGGACGGTCAGGCTGACGTGGTCGAGGGCGGTCAGCCGGGAATCGCCGTCGGGGTAGGTGAGGGTGATGTCGGTCAGGGCGATGCTCATCGGGCGCTCCCCAGGGCGGTCAGCGGGTCGACGGAGGTGATGCGGCGGATGGACAGGGCTGCCCCGAGCGCACCCAGGGCGATCATCACGGCGGCGGGGAGCAGCACCGTGGCCGGGTCGAGGACGAAGGGCACGTCCGTCCCGGCGAGCAGGGCGCCCGCGGCAGCCGCGAGGGCGGTGCCGACGGCCGTGCCGACGGTGAGCAGGACGAGGGCCTGGCCGAGTGCGTCCTTGAGGAGGTTCGCGGTGGAGGCGCCGAGCGCCTTGAGGACCGCGACATCGCCGCTGCGCTGGATGGTCCAGACGGTGAAGAAGGCGCCGATGACGAGGGCCGAGATGGCGAACAGGAATCCGCGCATCAGCTGCAGCGAGCCGTTCTCGGAGGTGTAGGAGCCGATCGCGGACAGCGAGTCGTCCTTGGTGACGGTGCGGGTGCCCGCCCTCCGGTCGGTGGCTGCGAGGTCGGTGTCCGGTCCGGTGTTCAGGACGATGACCGTCGCGATGGGGGGCTCACCGCCTGCCCGCGCGCCCGTGCCCGTGCCGGTGGTGGGTGGTGCGATGCGCTGCCAGGTGTCCAGGGCGGTCCAGATCACGGGGGTGTGGCTGAAGAACGCCTCGCCCTGCACAGCGGCAACCTTCAGTTCCGCTCCTGCGAGCAGGAAGGTGTCGCCCGGCCGCAGGTCCAGTTCCTCTGCGGCGGCGGTGGAGAGGACGGCCCTGCGGTCGTCGATCCTGTCGCCGGCGGGGGCCAGGAAGGAGCCGGGGCGGACGCCGAACGCGGAGACTCCGGTGCTCCTGCCTTCGGCACTCGCCTTGGTGGTGGTGATGCCGAGCGGCTCGGCGTTCGTGACGCCCGGGGCCGCGGACCACTGCCTCAGCTGTGCGGCGGTGATGGCGGAGTCGGAGTACGACAGGTCCTGGCCGCCGGGCGCGCCGAAGGCGATACGGTCGGCGGGAAGTCCGGTGACGGCGGAGATGTTCTGCCGCCCGAGGCCCGCGGTCAGACCGGAGAGCAGCCCGACGAGCAGGGTGATCAGCACGATGACCGCGCCCATCAGGGCGAAACGCCCCTTGGCGAACTTCAGGTCTCTCCAGGCGACGAACACGCTCTTGCCTGCCCCTTCCGGCGGTGGAATCCGTGGTGGTTCCGGCGGTGGAACCGTTGTGCTTCCAGCCTTGTCGCTGCCGGGTGCGCGGACATCTGGCGAGGGGCGTGACTTCACGGTCCGGAAGGTGCAGGCGAGCTTGTAACTTTCGATGGAGGCCGGACCGCGTACGTCCTCTTAGGCTGGAAGGACTGTGAACGCCGCCGCTCTTCCCCTCACTCCCACCTCCCGGGCCCTGACCTGGTGTCTGCATCTGCTGTTCGTCGGCCTTCTCGCACTCGCCGCGCTGCGGGCCGTGGCCGACGGCCGCACGTACGCCGGGCCGACCCTCGCCGTGGCCGCGCTGTGCGCGCTGGTGTACGCGGCGGGGACACTGGCGCCGCGGGTGCGGCGCTCCCGTACGGCTGCCGCGTGGTGGCTGGTGTGCGTGGGCCTCGTATGGCTCGTACTGCTTGCGCTGACGCCGGACGGGGTGTGGGTGGCGTTCCCGCTGTACTTCCTGCAGCTGCATCTGCTGCCGCGGCGGGCCGGGCTCACCTCCGTGTGCGTCACCGCGCTCGTGGCGATCGGGGGGTTCGCCGCACACCGCGGGTCGTTCGATGTGGCGATGGCGATCGGTCCGGCGCTGGGTGCGGCAGTCGCGGTGGCCGTGGTGTGGGGCTATCAGGCGCTGTACCGGGAGAGCGAGGAGCGCCGCAGGTTGATCGAGGAGCTGACCGCCGCCCGCGCCGGGCTGGCCGCCGCGCAGCACGCCGAAGGTGTCGCGGCGGAGCGGGAGCGGCTCGCGCGCGAGATCCACGACACGCTCGCGCAGGGTCTGTCCAGTATTCAGCTACTGCTGAGGGCCGCCGAGCGTTCGCTGCCGCAGGCGCCTCAGAACGCGGCCCGCCATGTCGGCCAGGCGCGGCTGGCGGCCGTCGACAATCTGGCGGAGGCCCGGCGTTTCGTCGCCGCGCTCGCCCCGCCCGCGCTCGACGGCACGAATCTGGCAGGGGCGCTGGAGCGGCTGTGCGCCACGACGACCGCCCGCGAGAATCTCACGGCGCGTTTCCGCCTCAGCGGCGATGCGCCGCCCGCGCCGCTGCCGACGGCGCACGAGGTGGCGCTGCTGCGGGTCGCCCAGTCGGCGGTCGCCAACACGGTGCGGCATGCCGGGGCCTCGTACCTCGACATGACGCTGAGCTGCGTGGACGGCGCGGCAGTGCTCGAGATCGTGGACGACGGGTGCGGCTTCTCCCCCGATGATCTGCCCGTTCCTGATCCGGAGACGGGAGGTTTCGGGCTCGCGGCGATGCGGGCCCGGATGCATGCGCTCGGCGGCACGCTCACCATCACCTCCGCGCCCGGTCGCGGGACCACGCTGGCGGCGCGGCTGCCCTGCGTACCGCCCGAGCCTCACGGATCGGCCGAGCATGGCCATGAGGTGAGCCCGTGAGCGACTGCCGGATGCGCCCGTGACCGACCCGCAAGGTGTGTTCGTGACCGATCGTGAGGTGTGCCCGTGACCGGCCTGCCCATCCGTCTGCTGCTCGCCGACGACCATCCGGTCGTACGGGCGGGGCTGCGTGCCGTGCTGGAGACCGAGCCGGGGCTCGCCGTCGTCGCGGAGGCGGCGACGGCCGAGGACGCCGTCGAGCGGGCGGCGGCGGGCGACGTCGACGTGGTCCTGATGGATCTGCAGTTCGGCAGGGGCATGGGCGGTGCCGAGGCCACCGCACTGATCACGGCGCGGCCCGGCGCGCCCCGGGTTCTGGTCGTCACGACCTATGACTCCGATGCGGACACCCTGCCCGCCATCGAGGCCGGTGCCACCGGCTATCTCCTCAAGGACGCCCCGCCGGAGGACTTGGCGGCCGCGGTGCGGACCGCGGCCGCCGGGCGGACCATCCTGGCGCCCGCGGTCGCCGACCGGCTGATGAACCGGCTGCGCACCCCGGCGACGCAGCTCACGCGACGCGAGACGGAGGTGCTCGGTCTGGTCGCCGAAGGGCTGTCGAATCTGGCGATCGGGCGGCGGCTCCACCTCACCGAAGGGACCGTGAAGTCCCATCTGGCGCGGGTGTACGCGAAGCTCGGCGTCGATTCGCGTACCGCCGCGGTCGCGGCCGCCACCGAGCTGGGGCTCATCCGCCGCTGAGCGTGGAGGACGGGCGGTGCCCCTGACGCGGGACTACGGTGAGGAAAGGGTCGGCCGCGACCCCAGGGGGTACTCCACGACCTCAGGAGCGTTCCATGAGTTCCCGCCTCAACCCGTATCTCGGCTTCGACGGCGACTGCCGTGCGGCCATGGAGTTCTACCAGCAGGCCTTCGGCGGCACGCTGGCGCTGCACACCTACGGGGAAGCCGGCATGGTGGGCACCCCGGTGGCCGACAAGATCATGCACGGGATGCTGGAGACCCCGAGCGGTTACACGCTCATGGGGGCCGACCAGCATCCCGATATGCCGAAGCAGTCCGGTGCGAACTACTCGGTGAGCCTCAGCGGCGACGACTCCGACGAACTGCGGGGCTACTGGGAGAAGTTGTCCGCCGATGGCACGGTCACCGTGCCCCTGGAGAAGCAGGTGTGGGGCGATGTCTTCGGCATGTGCACCGACCGGTTCGGGGTTCCGTGGATGGTGAACATCAGCGAATGAGCGCGTCCACGGTCGGCGCCACCGTCCCGAACAGGTCGGTGATCGTGGTGAGTGCGGCGGCCTGCAGCTCGGCGGCCGCGACGACCGTGCCGTCGGGCGCCATGAGAGTGCGGGTGGCGGTGGCCTCCGCGACGACCGTGGGCCGGTAGCCGAGGTTGAAGGCGCCCTGGGCCGTGTAGTTGACGCACATGTACGTCATGAAACCGGCGAGGACCAGGTTCTTTCCGCTGTCCGGCGCGGCGCCCAGCTTCGTGAGGACCTCGGTGAGTTCCGTCCGGTGGAAGGAGTTCGGGAAGCCCTTGACGACGACGGCCTTGCCTTCGGCGGGGGCCACCTCGTCGCTGATGGCGCCGATCTGCGCGCGTATGTCGTACGGGGTGCCCTCGCCGCCGTCGTTCATCACATGCACCACGGGTGTTCCGGCGGCGCGGGCGTGTCCGAGGAGGCGGCCGCCTGCCGCGAGAGTCTCCTCGGCGCCTTCGAGCTCCATGACGCCGGAGCGGTAGGTGTTCTGGAAGTCGATGAGCACGAGGATCGAGTCGCCGAGCGCGGGGTCCGGGTCGACGGTGACCTGGGGGTGTTCGGCGGCGAGCTGGGCCGCGGTGGACCAGTGGGTGGTGGCCGTCCTGCCGTCCAGGAGGCCTGCGGCCGCGAGGAGATGCGCGCCCACGCATACCGAGGCGACCCGCCGGGTCCGGGGTGCGATCCGTTCGATCCATTCGATCCAGGCCACGATGTCCGGATCGACGAGTGCCACCGCGCCGCCGTCGGCGGTCATCCCCACCGCGCCCGGTACGAGCAGGGTGTCGAGTGGTCCGGTGACCTCGTCGAAGGCGAGGTCGGCGTGGATCCGTACGCCTGCGGAGGTACGCACCTGACCGGCGGCCGGTCCGGCGAGGGCGACCTCGTATCCGGCACGGCCGCCGGTCTCGTTGTTCGCGAGCGCGAAGACCTCGGCCGGGCCCGTGACATCGAGGAGGTCGACATCGGGGAAGACCGCGATGACGACTCGGTGCTTGAGGGGCATGGCCCGATCCTCGCCCGGTGATCGGATGGCGGCAATGACGACCGACTGTCACCTTCGGACATGGCCGTCCGCGCCGGGGCCGCAAGCCTGCGGCCCCGGCGCGTGCCGGGGAGCCGGGCTCGTGGCGGTTGGGTCGGCTATTCGAACCGGGACGTGTCGCCGGCCCCGCGCCGTACGATCTCGGCCTCGCCGCCGGAGAAGTCGATCACCGTGGTGGGTTCGGTGCCGCAGTCGCCCGAGTCGAGGACCGCGTCGACGACGTGGTCGAGTCGCTCCTTGATCTCCCAGCCCTGGGTGAGCGGTTCGTCCTCGTCGGGCAGCAGCAGGGTGCTGGAGAGGAGGGGCTCGCCGAGCTCTTCGAGGAGGGCCTGGGTGGTGACGTGGTCGGGGATGCGGACGCCGACGGTCTTCTTCTTCGGGTGCATCAGCTGCCGCGGCACCTCGCGGGTGGCGGGCAGGATGAAGGTGTAACTGCCAGGTGTGGCCGCCTTGATGGCGCGGAACACGTCGTTGTCGATGTGCACGAACTGGCCGAGCTGGGCGAAGTCCTGGCAGACGAGCGTGAAGTGGTGCCGGTCGTCGAGCCGGCGGATGCTGCGGATCCGGGCGATGCCGTCACGGTTGCCGAGCTGGCAGCCGAGGGCGTAGCAGGAGTCGGTCGGATACGCGATGAGCGCGCCCTCGCGGATACGGTCGGCCACCGTGGTGATGGTGCGCCGCTGCGGGTTCTCCGGATGGACGTCGAAGTACGTTGCCATCCGGCGAGTCTAGAAGGCGACGGCTTCCCGGGGCGCGCTCACGCGTCGGCCGGGTCAGTGCGTGACCTTCGTCAGGAAGGCTTCGACATTGGCGGCCGTGCGGGCGATCTTCTCCTGAACGGTCAGCGTCTCGTGCATCCGCATCGTGGCGCTGGCCTGCTTGAGGCCGCGGGTGTAGAGGGAGCAGTCGAGGTCGGTGCACACGTAGACGCCGACCGAGTTCCCCTCCTTGCCCGCCTTGCCGGCCTTCGGGGCCACCATCAGCGAGACTCCGCCGTCCTTGGTGGTGAGGCAGATCGAGCACATACTGACGCGCGCGTGTCCGGGACGGCGGGGGTTGGCGCGCAGGGCGACGCCCTGCGGCCGGCCGTCCACCTCGGTCACGAGGTAGGCGCGGTCGGGGGCCTGCGGGTCGCGCCAGCCCACGTAGTCGAGGTCGGCCCAGGGGCGCTCGGCCAGGTCGCGGGGGACGTGCATGCGTTTGGCCTCACCTTTCGTGCAGTTCACGAAGGCGGCGCGGATCTCTTGTTCGGTCAGGGGGTTCATGTCGGCGACGGTAATTTGCCTAAAAGCTTTAGGCAAATGATTATTGATTGTAGGGCAGCGAGTGAGCAGGGCCGATCGAGGAGGCGCAGGGATGGCACGTGCGGGACTGACACCGCAGCGGCTGACACAGGCCGGGGCCGAGCTCGCCGACGAGGTCGGCTTCGAGCACGTGACCGTGTCCGCGCTCGCGCGGCGCTTCGGCGTGAAGGTCGCGAGCCTCTATTCGCATGTGAGGAACTCGCAGGACCTCAAGACCCGGATCGCGCTGCTCGCCCTGGAGGAGATGGCCGACCGCGCCGCGGAAGCGCTCGCGGGCCGCTCGGGCCGGGACGCGCTCGCGGCCTTCGCGGAGGTATACCGCGACTACGCGCGCGAACACCCCGGCCGCTATGCCGCCGCCCAGCTGCGCCTGAGTCCCGAGGACGCCGCGGCCAGTGCGGGCATGCGGCACGCGCAGATGATGCGGGCGCTGCTGCGGGGCTATGAGCTGGCCGAGCCGGAGCAGACCCATGCCGTACGGCTCCTCGGCTCGGTCTTCCACGGCTACGTGAGCCTGGAACTGAGCGGCGGCTTCAGCCACAGCTCCCCGGATGCCTCGGTGTCCTGGCTGCGCATCGTCGACGCCCTGGACACGATGCTGCGCGCCTGGTCCGTCGAGAGCCTGCCCCGGGACGGGAGTGCACCCGGGAACCACGAGAGCGCAGTCGAGAACGAAGAGGTCTGACCCATGAACGGCACAGGCGGCTGGATCACCACCCCGCTCACCCCCGCACTCGTACGCGGCGCGGCGGAACTCGGGACCACCGACCGCGGTGTGCTGCCGCACCGGCTGCCCGCCCGGGCGCCGGCGCAGGTCACCGACGGACAGCTCGCGATGGCCGAGTCCCAGCCTTCGGGCGTACGGATCGCCGTACGGACCCGTGCCACCGCGCTCGAACTCGACACGCTGCCGACGAAACGCGTGTACATGGGCGGCCCGCCGCGTCCCGACGGGCGCTACGACCTGCTCGTCGACGGCGAACCGGCCGGGCAGGCGAGCGTGCAGGGCGGCAGCAGGCTGAACATCGACATGGCGAGCGGGGCCGCCGAGCACACTCCGATCCGTTCACCGCGCGGACGATGCGGGACATGCCGGCCGATCTAGCACCGGCGGATGGGTGAAAGGTTCGCGAAGCTCGCCTTCGGCGGGGTGTTCGCGGACCGCTAGGGCGTGCTGTCCGGAGCGGTTGGTGCCGCGGCCGGCGGGTGTATGGCCGCCGGTGCCGGTGGGGGGCCGGTCGGCGGCGGGTTCAGGCGTCGGCAGGGAGGTCGTGCGGCTCGTCGCCGAGGGTGTAGACGTCCTTCACCTTCACCTCGGTGACCGCGCGGCCCTCGGTGAAGAGTTGCCGCCAGTCGCCGGCCACGTGGAGTTCGTCGGTGCCCATCGCACGGACCACGACGAGGCCTTCGTCGAAACAGCGGTACGCCTTCATCCAGAGATTGGCGAAGGCCTGCGAGCGGATGAGGTGCATCCAGTCGCTGCGGTACAGGTCCCGGTTGTAGTTGGACTCGCCCATCGTCGAGACGAACTTCGAGTACATCGCCTTGACGTATTCGAGAGTGACCGTGTCGTCCTCGGCGATCGCGCGGTCCCGGGCGTCCTTGAGCGCGATACGGAACTTCTCCAGGAGTCCTTCCGTGGCGCCCGACGTCCAGGACTCGTGGATCACGGGTGGCGCGCACAGTCCGTACGGGTCGGCGGAGAGCCGGAGCAGCAGGCGCAGCGTCGGCTCGGTCACCCACAGTTCGCCGGACTCCTCGCGGTTGCCGATGGGGTTGGGCAGCAGGTGTTCGAGTTCCCAGGTGGGCGGGGTGATGAGGTGCACGCCGGCGCGGCGGCGGTCGTGGACGTCGCCCGTCGAGTGTTCGAGCGCGCCGATCGGCAGGTGGGTCTTCAGGGCGGAGAGATAGGCGCCGTTGATGTCGAGGGCGGTCACCTCGTGGCGGCCCGCCGGGAGTTCGGGGCGGGTCCAGTTGGGGCGCGCCTCCCAGATGTCGTCCGGGCCCCTGGCACTCTTGCGGCGCAGCACGTCCGGCAGCGGCGGGTGGGCGATGACCTGGTAACGGGCGCCCTTGCGGGTCTCGGCGAGGAGCGCCATGGCGTCGGGGATGGCGCGCCTGACGAGGGCGGCGGTCGCAGCGTCGAGGTCGCCGCCGTGGGTGTCGAGGGCGGACTCGACGGCGCGGGCGATCAGGTCGGGGGTGTCGGCCTCCCTGGCGCGGCGGCCGGCGGGGACGATCTTCGTGGGGGTGGGTCCGGTGGGAGGCGCCGTCGCACCGGCGCCTTCCTCGGGGGCGCGCCGTGTGCTTCGGCAGTCCGCCGCGTCCAGGTGCTGGGGGAAGCCTTCGACCTGGTGGCGGGCCGGGCCGCCGCACAGGACACACGGAGCCGGGTCCGCGAGGGCCGCTCCCCCGTCCGTGGTCGGCTCGGCGACGGATGGTGCGCTCGTACTGCCGGGGGCAACCGGTGCGGACGTGTCCCCCGAGGTCTCGGGGTCCGGGGACTCCCCCGCGAGTTTCGTCCGGACGCGCTCCAGGAGGTACGCGTACTTGGTACGGATCTCCCCGCTCGGATCGCGCCCGGACTCCCACCCGCCGACCGTCGACGCCGATACGCCGAGCACCTCCGCCACCTGTGGACGGGACAGGCCCAGGGCCTCGCGCAGCCGCCTGCGTTCTGCGGCCGGGGGCAGGGCGGCCTCTTCCTGTACCGATGCCAGGAGTGCGTCGATCGCGTCGAAGTCCGTCACGGCGCCTCCTTCGCTGGGCGGGTCTGCTGCGGCGTGCACCTGGCAACTATAGGTCGGGTCCCTCGGCAGCTTCCGTGCGCACAACGCCCAGGTCACGGGCGCGTGTCAGGAGCAGCTCGCGTTCGCGGGCGTTGCGGGTCAGGGACGCGGCACACTCGAACTCCGTGCGTGCCTCGTCGGTGCGGCCGAGGCGCTCGAGAAGGTCGCCTCGTACGCTCGGCAGCAGGTGGTAGCCGTTGAGGGCTTCCTCGTCGGCCAGCGCGTCGACCAGTTTCAGGGCCTGGGCGGGGCCCTCGGCCATCGAGACGGCCACCGCGCGGTTGAGCTCCACCACCGCCGACGAGGTCAGTGCGGCGAGCCGGCCGTAGAGCGCGGCGATCGACTGCCAGTCGGTGTCCTCGTAGCGCAGGGCCTGTGCGTGGCACATGGCGATCGCGGCCTGCACGGAGTAGGGGCCGGTCCCGGCGCGCTGCATGGCCTCGACGCCGCGGCGGATCAGCAGCCGGTTCCATCGGGTGCGGTTCTGGTCGGCGAGGAGCACCGGCGCGCCGTCGGGGCCGGTGCGGGCGGGGAGCCGGGAGGCCTGGAACTCGAGAAGGGCCGCGAGCCCGTGCGCCTCGGGTTCGGCGGGCATCAGGGCGGCGAGGACGCGGGCGATGCGCAGCCCGTCCTCGCAGAGCGCGGGCCGCAGCAGGTCCTCGCCCGCCGTGGCGCTGTAGCCCTCGTTGAAAATCAGGTAGATGACTTCGAGGACGGAGGCGAGGCGGGCCGGGCGTTCCTCCGCCGCTGGTACCTCGTAGGGCACGTCGGCCTTGGCCAGGGTGCGTTTGGCGCGCACGATGCGCTGGGCGACCGTGGCCTCGGTGGTGAGCAGGGCGCGCGCGATCTCCTCGGTGGTGAGGCCGCCGATCAGGCGCAGGGTCAGGGCGATCCGGGCCTTCGCGGAGAGCACGGGGTGGCAGGCGGTGAAGATCAGGCGCAGCAGGTCGTCGTCGATGTCATCGGGGTCGGCGGGCTCCGGCGGCGGTACGTCCTCGAGGCTGCGGCCGACCTCGGCGAGTTTGCGGGCGTAGGTCTCCTTGCGGCGCACGAGATCGATGGCCTTGCGGCGGGCGGCCGTCATCAGCCAGCCGGCCGGATTGTCGGGAACGCCTTCGCGCGGCCACTGTTCGAGGGCGCTGATCAGCGCGTCCTGCGCGAGTTCCTCCGCCATGCCGACATCGCGTACCACCCGGGTGACGGTGGCGATGATGCGTGCGGACTCCATCCGGAACACGGCCTCGACGGCGGCGGCCGTCTCGTTCTTCTGCGCTGTCACGCGCCCATCCCAACACCCGTGTCCGGGCGGGGCAAGCATGATCCGCGCAGTGCGCAGGGTACGCAGCAAAGCGGCGGACGCGAACGGTTCAGTGGCCGCTCGGGCCGGCATCCGGAGCCGGTCCCGTATCCGCGGCCCTCGGTGCGGTACCGGAAATCCCGCTCCTGATGGAGACTGCGCCGGGGGCCCGGTCGATCAGGCGCTGGTCGTGCGCGGCGCCCCGGTCGTCATCGGATACGGAGTGGGGAGCAAGGCATGAGTACGCGGGATGTCTACATCGTGGACGCCGTCCGGACGCCGGTGGGGCGCTACAACGGGGCGCTCGCCGGCGTCCGGCCCGATGATCTGGCCGCGCACGCGGTACGGGAACTCCTGGACCGCTCCCCCGAGTTGGATCCCGCGCGGATCGACGATGTGTACTTCGGCAATGCCAACGGCGCCGGTGAGGAGAACCGGAACGTGGCCCGGATGGCCGCGCTGCTCGCCGGCCTGCCGACTTCGGTGCCCGGGGTCACGGTCAATCGGCTGTGTGCCTCCGGTCTGGAGGCGGTGATCCAGGCCGCCCGGGCGATCGCGCTCGGCGATGCCTCCATCGCGCTCGCGGGAGGCGTCGAATCGATGACGCGTGCGCCTTATGTCCTGCCGAAGAGCGACCGGGCCTTCCCGGCCGGGCACACGGAGATGTTCTCGACGACGCTCGGCTGGCGGATGGTGAATCCACGGATGGCTCCGGAGTGGACGATTCCGCTCGGCGAGTCCGCGGAGCTGATCGCGGACAAGCACCGGATCACCCGCGAGCAGCAGGACGCTTTCGCGCTGGCCTCGCACGAGAAGGCTTCGGCCGCGTGGAAGAACGGTCTGTTCGAGGCCGAGGTGGTGCCCGTGCCGGTGCCGCAGCGCAAGGGCGAGCCGGTCGCGTACGTCAAGGATGAATGCGTACGGGAGAACGCCTCGGCTCAGGCGCTGGCGGGGCTGAAGCCGTCCTTCCGCAAGGAGGGCGGGACGGTCACGGCCGGGAACGCCTCGCCGCTCAACGATGGCGCGGCGGCGCTGCTGCTGTGTGACGAGGAGGGGTTGCGGGCCACGGGGCGTGAGCCGCTGGCGCGGATCTCGGCGACCGGTGTGACGGCGGTCGATCCGCAGTACTTCGGGCTCGCACCGGTCCCGGCGGTGGAGCGGGCGCTCGCCAGGGCCGGGCGTACGTTCGCGGACCTTGACACGCTGGAGCTGAACGAGGCCTTCGCCGCGCAGGTGCTCGGCTGTGTCGCCGAGTGGCCGGAGTTCGACCCGGCCGTGCTCAACCCGCAGGGCGGCGCGATCGCGCTCGGCCATCCTCTCGGGGCCTCCGGTGCGCGGCTCGCCGGAACCGTGGCCCATCAGCTGGCGCGGCGCGGCTCGGGCGTCGGGGTGGCGACCCTGTGCATCGGGGTGGGGCAGGGGCTGGCTCTGGTACTCGAACGCTGAGGCCTGGGTGCTCTGCCGTCGGCTCCGCACCGGGCGGTACCCGGCAGGCAGTCAGGGCCGGTCGCCGAGGCGGTGCAGTTGCAGGGCGAGCTGGAACTCCAGGGCGCGGGCCGGGGTGTTCCAGTCCTCGCCGACGAGGCGGCCGATGCGTTCGAGGCGCTGCACCACCGTGTTCACATGGACGTGCAGGGCGTCCTTGGTACGGGTGAGGCTGGCGCCCTGGGTGAAGTAGGCGTCGAGGGTGGCGACGAGCGCGGTGCCGCGCTTGTCGTCGTACGCGAGCAGCGGGCCGAGCGTCCGCTCGACGTATCCCGGCAGATCGGCCTGGTCGCCGAGGAGTACGCCCAGGAAGCCGAGCTCGGCGAGCGCGGACCCCCGGCCGGTGTGGCCGAGGGCGCGCAGCGCGGACAGACAGCGGGCCGCCTCCGTGTGCGCGGCCGCGAGCGCGGCCGGGCCCGGGGCGGGGCCCGCGGCGCCGACGGTCACCGGAGTGCCGAGACTCCGGCCGAGGAGTTCGGCCAGGGTGCGGGCGCGTGGTCCCGGCCGGTCGCCGGGCAGGACCAGAACCACCTGCTCGTGGTGGATGCCGGCGAGTCCGCCCTGTGCGAGGCGCGCGCCCGCGGCGAGCAGGCGGTGGCGGGGTGCGGACTCGGCGTGCAGCACGAACACGGAGTGCGGCCGGGCCAGCAGGACGCCGAGGCGGCGGGCGCGGGCGGTCAGTGCGGAGGGATCGCCGGTGGCGGAGAGCAGATCGCTGAGGAGTTCCCCGCGTACGCGTTCCTCCGCCTGGGCGACCGAGCGGCGCAGCAACAGCAGCAGGGCCGTGACGACGGCGGCGCGTTCGAACAGGAGCCGGTCGGCATCGGAGAGATCGGCGCGGCCGGTGAGGGCGAGGGAGCCGAGGAGTTCGGGCCCCGCGAGCACCGCACAGACCCAGACGCCGTCGTGCTGCACGGCGCGTCCGCGGGTACGGGATGCGGTGACATCGGGCGGCGGCAGGCTGCCGGACCGGTCCGTGGTGGCGGCGAGTTCGGCGCCGTCGGCATCGTGCAGAACGATGTGGCCGTCGAGGAGAGCGGCCAGCGCCGCGGCGACCTCGTCGGCGCCGCCGCCGCGCAGCACGAGGTCGGTGAGCTGGTCGTGTGCCTCCTCGGCGCGGCGCATCGCGGCGCTGTGGGCGCGGATCGTCGCGGACGCGGCGTTCAGGTCGTCGAGCGCGGCGCGGGTCTCCTCGAGGAGGCGGGCGCTGTCGATGGCGATGGCAGCGTGGTCGGCAAGCGAGGACAGGAGGTTGACCTCCTGCGGGGTGAAGGTACGGGGCGAGCGGTCGGAGGCGTACAGCACTCCGAGGACCGTCGACCCCAGCATCAACGGCACGCCGAGGATCGCGTGCAGGCCCTCCTCGCGTACCGCGCCGTCGATGGTGCGGGTGTGCTTGAAGCGCGGGTCGTCGTGGTAGTCCCCGGTCGCGTAGGGGCGTGCCGTGTGGGCGACGAGCCCGCCGAGCCCTTCGCCCATGCCGAGCCGCACCTGCTGGAAAGCGGCGGACACCGAGCCGTCGGTGACGCGCATGTACGTATCGCCTGCGGCCTCGTCGTTGAGCGACAGATAGGCGACATCCGTGCCGAGGAGCAGGCGTGCGCGGTGCACGATGGCGCGCAGGACGGCGTCGAGATTGCGCAGCGCCGCGAGGTCGCCCGCGGTGTCGAACAGCGCGGTCAGCTCGGCTTCGCGGCGGCGGTGCTGAACCAGCGTGCGGTGGATGCGCAGGGCGACCTCGGTGGCCTCGGTGAGCTCGGCCAGTTCGACGGCGCTCGCGCCGCCCCGGCGGGCCTGGGCGGCGGGCCGGGCGAACTCCTCGGCGCCGGCGCCCTCGGCGAGCAGGTCGAGGAGGCGGCGCGTGGCTGCCCCGCAGCTCAGGGGGGTGTCGCCGGGGGCGTTCATGGTGGGGAGCATACGGTTTCCGTACGAGTGGACGGGAGGTCCCGCCGTGAGGGCACGGCGGGACCGGTCAGGCCGACTGTGGGGTGCGGTCGGGTGCGGGTGCGGTCCGGCGCGGGCGGTCAGCCGCCCACCGGCGCGGTCACCTTCGGGGCGCTCGGCTCGGGTTCGCTGTCCTGGGCCAGGTCACGGCCGCGGGTCTCCTTGGCGATCCACACCGTGACGGCCGTGACCAGTGCCGCGAACGCCAGGTACAGGGCCACGGGTGTGGACGAGCCGTAGTCCTTCAGCAGCTCCACGGCGATGATGGGGGCGAGGGCGCCGCCGATGATGGAGGCGAGCTGCGAGCCCATGGACGCGCCGGAGTAGCGGACCTCGGTGTCGAACATCTCGGAGATGAACGCGGCCTGCGGCCCGTACATCGCGCCGTGCAGCAACAGCCCCACGGTCACCGCGAGGGTGATCACCGCGAAGGACTCGGTGTCGATCAGTGCGAAGAAGGCGAAGGCCCACACCGCCATACCGACGGCGCCGATCAGGCTCACGGGGCGGCGGCCGATGCGGTCGGAGAGCGCGCCCCACAGCGGGATGGTCACGAAGTGCACGGCCGAGGCGATCAGGACAGCGTTCAGGGCGGTGCTCTTCGGCAGCTCCAGGTGGACGGTGATGTAGACGAGCAGGAAGGCCGTCAGGACGTAGTACGAGATGTTCTCGCCGAAGCGGGTGCCGATCGCGGCGAGCACCTCGCGCCAGTTGCGCCGGAACACCTGGACGACCGGCATCTCCTCCTTGGCAACCTTGCCGGTGCGGGCTGCGGCCTCGGTACGGGCGGCTGCCTTCGCCTGCGCGGCGAGGAAGACCGGCGACTCGGAGACGGAGACCCGGATCCACAGGCCGATGACGACGAGGACGCCGGAGAGCAGGAACGGGATGCGCCAGCCCCAGGCCTGGAAGGCGGCCTCCGACTGCACGGCGGCGAGCAGCGCGAGTACACCGGTGGCGAGCAGATTGCCGCCAGGGGCGCCTGCCTGCGGCCAGGAGGCCCAGAATCCGCGCCGTTTCGCCCCGCCGTGCTCGGAGACGATGAGGACCGCGCCACCCCATTCGCCGCCGAGCGCGAAGCCCTGGATCAGCCGCAGCAGGGTGAGCAGGATCGGGGCGCCGACCCCGATGGTTGCGTGCGTGGGCAGCAGGCCCATGGCGAAGGTGGCGCCGCCCATCATCAGGAGGCTGATCACCAGAAGCTTCTTGCGGCCGATCCGGTCGCCGAAGTGCCCGAACACGATGCCGCCGAGCGGGCGGGCGGCGAATCCGACCGCGTAGGTGAGGAAGGAGAGCAGGGTGCCCACGAGCGGGTCGCTGTCGGGGAAGAACAGGGTGTTGAACACCAGGGCCGCGGCGGATCCGTAGAGGAAGAAGTCGTACCACTCGATGGTGGTGCCGACGAGGCTCGCGGCGACGATCCGCCGGATCGAACCGGGCGTGGGCGGGGCTGAGCTGGCTCTGGTCATGGTGAGGCCACCGTTTCGGTCGGCTGTGCGGGGACGGGGACGGGGACGGGACGGGACGGGGGTGCATGACTATGGCGGGCGTGCGGCGGATCGCGGGGGACGCGGGGTGGCTCGCGGAGTGCCGAGGTGTGCCCGGAGGGCTGGGGGTGTGCCCGGAGGGCTGGGGGTGTCCGGCCGGTCAGGCCGCCGGACCCGCTAGGGCGTGCCGGGCGTCGCGGGGCAGAAGCGACATTCGCAACACGCCCTAGTTGGCGCTCCAGCCGCCGTCCACGGGCAGCGAGGTGCCGGTGACGAAGCCGGTGTGCGGGCCGCAGAGCCAGAGCACCGCGGCGGCCACCTCCCCGGGTTCGATCAGGCGCTTGATCGCCGAGCGTTCGAGCAGGACCTGCCCGAGGACGGCCTCGGGGTCGATGCCGTGGGCCTCGGCCTGCGCCGTGATCTGGCCCTCCACGAGCGGGGTACGGACATAGCCGGGGTTGACGCAGTTGCTGGTGACGCCGTGGGCGGCGCCTTCGAGTGCGGCCACCTTGCTGAGGCCTTCAAGGCCGTGTTTGGCGCTGACGTAAGCGGATTTGAACGCGCTCGCCCGCAGGCCGTGCAGGCTCGAAATGTGCACGAGCCGGCCCCAGCCCTGTGCGTACATATGGGGAAGGCAGTGCTGGATCAGCCGGAACGGTGCAGTGACCATGATCTTCTGCAGCAGTTCGAAGCGTTCCGGGGCGAGTTCTTCGATGGGGGCGACGTGCTGGAGTCCTGCGCAGTTGACCAGGATGTCGATCGCGCCGGGCAGCGCGTTGAATGAAGTGCTGTCGGTGAGGTCGAGGGCGTGGGCGGTCCCGCCGGTCGCGCCGGCGGTCTCCTTGGCCGATTCGGCATCGCGGTCCACGACATGGACCAGGGCTCCGGCCTCGGCGAGGGCCAGTGCGCAGGCCCGCCCGATGCCGCTGCCGCCGCCGGTCACCAGGGCGCTGCGGCCCGTGAGGTGCACGGCGGCGGTTGCTGCGGCCGGACCCGGAAGTTGGCTTGTCATGGCCGGAACGGTAGAGAAACACCGTCGTCCGGCCCATGTGTCATGCGGCCACAGATGAGGGAAGGATTATGTGGCTGGGCCCCAACGCCTGGCCGGTCGGTGGTTCTCCGGTGCGTTCAGACCTCGCGGCGCACGCTCACCGCGTCGAGGCGGATCGCGAACGGGGCCGTGTCCTGCGGGGTCAGGGCGAGCACCTGCTCCCTGGGCAGGGCCACCTCGATGTGGACGCAGAAGGAGACCGCGTACAGGGCGCCTTCGGTCTCCTCGTCCTGCAGGGCGAACAGGAGTGCGCAGGTGTACGCGGTGGAGTCGGGCCCGCCGTCGAGGAACCGCAGATGGGCGGCGTCCTCCTGGCCGCGAAGGCCGGTGACGAGGTCCGTCAGGGCGGATTCGACATCCGCCCAGAAGCCGTCGTGGGTGAAGGTGTCGACGAGAGCCTGCCGGACGCCTTCCTTGAGGGTGAGGACCACGACGTGGGCGGGCGCGTTCTCCCGCAGCCCGAAGCCCGGTATCACCCGGACGACCCGGCTGCCGGGCAGGGCGCGCGCCGCCCGCTGCACGCGCCCGAACACCTCGGCGCGCGGTGCGGCCAGCGCCTCGGCGAAGGCGGCCTCGATCTCCTTGAGGGGGACGGCGCCGGAGGCTTCGGTCCGGTGGACGACCCGGTATCCGGACGGGGCAGGGGTGCTGCTGTGCTCGCTCATGGCTGGCTCCTTGTCACTTGTGCCTGAGATCCACTTGTGCCTGAGGTCCGTCGCGCCCACCCGAGTGACCTTCGGGAGCGCTCAGTATGGCGGTCCGGCGCCGTCGGCCCATCGGCCGCCCGGGTGCTGGACAACGGGGCGAGTGCGCAGGTCGCGGGGCGTTGTCAGTGGCGTACGCAAGACTGGTCGGTCCGAGACCAGCTGATCGTTGGTCCGAGACCTTGTGCGAAAGGGCAGTTGAGATGACCGAGCTGGAACTCGTCGCGGCGCAGGCCTACATCCGTCTTCTCCAGACCGCGCGCGCCGCGCTTGAGGAGTCGCGAAGCGGGCCCCTGGCGATCACGGTGCTCGCGCCGCCGATGGCGGAGGCGGACCAGGCGCTCGCCGCGGCCGGACTCGCGGGCAATGAGCGCCGGTTGTTCGAGCTGGTGCACCAGGTGTGTCCGCGGCTTCCGGTGGATTCGCCTGCCTGAGTGCGCGGGCGGCGCGGCGGCTCGCGGGTGCCGCGTACGCCGTGACCTGACCCGGTGACTGGCCGATACTGGGCGCAGACCGGACGCGGAGGCGATCACCCGACCTACGGAGGCGTGCCGAGGTATGAAGATGCTCATCAATGTGCCGGAGACGGTGGTCGCGGACGGGCTGCGTGGCATGGCCGCGGCCCATCCGGAGCTGACGGTCGACGTCGAGCGGCGGGTGATCGTACGCCGGGACGCGCCGGTCGCCGGGAAGGTCGGCCTGGTCTCGGGCGGTGGCAGCGGTCATGAGCCGTTGCACGGCGGGTTCGTGGGGCCGGGCATGCTCTCGGCGGCATGTCCCGGCGAGGTGTTCACGTCCCCGGTGCCGGACCAGATGGTACGGGCGGCGGCCGCGGTGGACAGCGGACAGGGGGTGCTGTTCATCGTCAAGAACTACACGGGCGATGTCATGAACTTCGACATGGCCGCCGAACTCGCCGAGGACGAGGGCATCCAGGTCGCCAAGGTCCTCGTCAACGACGATGTGGCGGTCACCGACAGCCTGTACACGGCGGGGCGCCGCGGCACGGGGGCGACGCTGTTCGTGGAGAAGCTCGCGGGCGCGGCCGCCGAGGGAGGCATGCCACTGGAGCGGGTGGAGGCGATCGCCCGGCGGGTGAACGAGAACTCGCGCAGTTTCGGGGTCGCGCTCAGCGCCTGTTCCACACCGGCCAAGGGCAGCCCGACCTTCGAGCTGCCCGCCGGAGAGCTGGAACTGGGGATCGGCATCCACGGCGAGCCGGGCCGTGAGCGGCGTCCCATGATGACCTCCGGGGAGATCGCGGAGTTCGCCGTGGACGCGATCCTCGACGACCTGCACCCGCGCGACCCTGTGCTGCTCCTGGTCAACGGCATGGGGGCCACACCGCTGCTCGAACTGTACGGCTTCCACGCCGAGGTCAGCCGCGTGCTCGCGGCACGTGATGTCGCCGTGGCACGGGTGCTCGTGGGCAACTATGTGACCTCGCTCGACATGGCCGGCGCCTCGGTGACGCTCTGCCAAATCGACGAGGAGCTCCTCGGGCTGTGGGACGCGCCCGTGCGTACACCGGCCCTGCGCTGGGGCATCTGAACCGCACCGATCCGACTGGAGGCCCTGTGCTCGACGCCGAGTTCTTCCGCCGCTGGATGACGACGACCGCCGCTGCCGTCGACCGCGAGGCGGCGCGGCTGACCGATCTCGACTCGCCCATCGGCGATGCCGACCACGGCACCAACCTGCGCCGCGGTTTCACCGCGGTCGCCTCCGTGCTGGGGAGCGAGACGCCTGAAACCCCGGGAGCGGTGCTTGTGCTGGCGGGGCGGCAGTTGATCTCCACCGTGGGCGGAGCCTCCGGACCGCTGTACGGGACGCTGCTGCGCCGTACCGGCAAGGAACTGGGCGAGGCGGCGGAGGTCTCGGCCGGACAGTTCGCCGATGCGCTGCGCGCGGGCGTCGAGGCGGTGGAGAAACTGGGCGGGGCCGCGCCCGGGGACAAGACGATGGTGGACGCCCTCGATCCGGCGGTCGCCGAGCTGGCGGCCTCGTCCGGCTCCGGTGCCGAACTGCCCGCTGCCTGCGCGGCCGCCGCCGAGGCGGGCGCGCGCGGGGCCGAGGCGACGATTCCGCTGATCGCCCGCAAAGGCAGGGCAAGTTATCTGGGCGAGCGCAGCATCGGGCACCAGGACCCGGGGGCGACGTCCTCGGCTCTGTTGTTCGCCGCGCTCGCCGAGACCGCTGCGGGCGGGGAAGGCGGCGCGCGGTGAGTGACGAGGGACCGGTCGGTATCGTCCTCGTCTCGCACAGCGGGCCGGTCGCCACCGCCGTCGCGGATCTCGCCCGCGGCCTCGCGGGCCCCGATGCCTGCGCGCCGGTCGCGGCGGCGGGCGGCACGCCGGACGGCGGCCTCGGCACGAGTGCCGATCTGATCGCTGCGGCGGCCCGTTCGGTGGACCGGGGCGCCGGGGTCGCCCTGCTTGTCGACCTGGGCAGTGCGGTCCTCACGGTGAAGACACTGCTCGCCGACGAGGACGAACTCCCGCCCGGCTCACGGCTGGTCGACGCCCCGCTCGTGGAGGGCGCGGTGGCCGCGGTGGTGACGGCCTCGGCCGGTGCGGATCTCGATGCGGTCCAGGCCGCGGCGCGGGAGGCCTATGCGTATCGCAAGGAGTGACGGTGAGCCGGACGGCTGCGGGCGGGTGCGCGGAGGCCGGAGCCGTACGCGCTGAGCCGTATCCGCGACTCCGTATCCGCGAGACACCATCCGCGAGGCCGCGTCCGCGAGGCCGCGTCCGCGAGGCCGTACGCGCGAGCAGGTCAGTCGGCCGCCGCGGCGGGCGTTCGCGCGCCCACGAACCGCGTGTACCCGCGCCGGCTGAAGCCCAGCGCTTCGTAGAGCCGGATCGCGCTCTCGTTCTCCGCGGCCGCGTGCAGGAAGGGTGTCTCGCCGCGTGCGCGGATGGCCGCCGCCATGGCCCGTACGAGCCGGGTGCCCAGGCCCTGGCCGCGGAATGCCTCGTCGGTGCAGACGGCGCTGATCTCGGACCAGCCGGGCGGGCGCATCCGCTCCCCCGCCATCGCCACGAGCCGGCCCTCGCGGCGGATGCCGAGGTAGGTGCCGAGTTCCACGGTCCGCGGCAGGAACGGTCCCGGTTGTGTACGGCCCACAAGGTCGAGCATGTCCACAACATCGTCGGCGCCGAGCCGTACGGCCTCGGGGTCCGGGCGGGCGTCGACCGATGCGTCGACGAGCTGTACGCCGAGGCCCTCCCAGTCGATCTCCCAGCCGGCGGGCGGCATGGAGCGCAGGCCGGGCAGCGCGACCTCGGCGCCCGGGCCGGCGAGAGCCGCGAGATCGGCCCAGTCCCGGGCCTCGGGTTCGTCCGGCAGGGCGGCCCACGGCGCCATGTCCACGGGGTAGCGGCGGGCACGGCCACACTGCTCGGCGAGGTGGGCGTGCGGGCCGAGGAGTGCGTCGTAGGCGGGGTTGTCCAGGACGTGCCGGGTCGCCGTCCCTGCGGCGGTCATGGTGCGGTGCCTCGCTTCTGCCGTGAATCGTGTGCGGCGGGGCGTGCGCTCCGCGATGATGCACCGGGTGCAAGCCCGGGCACGGCGGAATTATTCCGTGCGTGCCATCTCGTCCTGAGACCGCCGCGTCGAAGCCTGAGACCTCCGCGTCGGATCCTCGGGCCGCCGTGTCGAATCCTCAGACCGCCGTGTCGAACCAGGTCGGCTCGTCCAGCAGCGCCTGCTTGATGCGGAAGGCCCCGAACTCGTGCAGCTGCGGCAAGGCGTCGACGGAGAACCAGCCCACTTCGAGGGACTCCTCGTCATTGACCCGCGCCTCGCCGCCGACCGCGCGGCAGCGCAGGGTGATGTCCATGAACTGGCACCGGTCGCCGTTCGGGTACGTGATCGGGTCGAGGGTCTGCACCAGGACCACCCGCTCCGGTACGCAGTGCACGCCGGTCTCCTCGTAGACCTCGCGCACGGCGCAGGCGGCAGGCTGCTCACCGGGCTCCACGATCCCTCCGATCACGGACCACTTGCCGGTGTCGGCGCGCCGGCCGAGCAGCACTCTGCCCTCGTCGTCGAAGACGAGGGCGGTAACGCCCGGCAGGAACAGGAGCTCGTGGCCCACGCTGGTCCGGATCTCGCGGATGAAGTCGGGGGTACCCATGGGCTCGACCCTAGCCGTTCGCCGATCTCCGTCCGGGCCGGGCTGTCCGGATCACCGAGCGGCAGAGCCCGTCGTACGCCGGTCGCGAATCCGGCGCGCGACGGACCAGCCGATTCCGCCCGCGGCAAGCACGATCAGAGCGGTCTCCGGGGCGCTGCCGAGCCGCGTGGCCGGGGTCTGCGAGCTGCGCAGCGGCACCTCGGCGACGAGGGTGTCGGCGGTGAACCAGGTGGTGCGCTGCACGATCTCGCCGTCCGGCCCGATGACGGCGCTCACCCCGCTGGTCACGGGGACGGTGACGGTGCGGCTGTGCTCGACGGCGCGGATCCGTGACATGGCGAGCTGCTGGTAGGTCATCTCGCTGCGGTCGAAGGTGGCGTTGTTGCTGGGTACGGAGAGCAGCTGGGCGCCGTGCGTGACGGTGTCGCGCACGGCCCAGTCGAAGGCCGCCTCGTAGCAGGTCGCGAGGCCCACCTTCGTGCCGGCCATGGTGAAAACACCGGGTTCGGTGCCGCGGCTGAAGTCCTGGCGGACCATCGATCCCCATGCGGGGTTGATCGCGTTGACCACGGAGCGCAGCGGCAGGTACTCGCCGAAGGGCTGGATCTGGCGTTTGTCGTACGTGTCGGTGGGGCCGTCGACGGGGTCCCACAGGATCTGTTCGTTGAGCAGCCGCCCGTCCTCCGCCAGGACGACCCCGCCCACCGAGACAGGCGCCCCGACGGCCTTGACGGCGGCGTCGATGTCCGCGTACGCGTCGGGGTTGCGGAATGGGTCGATGTCGGAGGAGTTCTCCGGCCAGAGCACGACATCGGGCTGCTCCACCTCGCCCGCACGGATCCGCTCGGCCAGGCGCAGCGTCTCCTTGACGTGGTGGTCGAGGACCGCCTTGCGCTGGGCGTTGAAGTCGAGTCCCGCCCGCGGCACGTTGCCCTGGATGACGGCTACAGTGGCGGTGCCGTCCTCCGCCGCGTCGGAGACCAGCGGCAGCGAGGCGAGGGCCGCGGCCGTCGGCACGGTGACCGCGCCGACGGCCACCGCGGCGGCGGCACGGTGCAGGGTGCGGGTACGGCGGTGGTCAAGGCCGACGCGGACGGCTTCGAAGAGACCGTAGCCGCAGAGCACCACGGCGAAGCCGAGCACGGGAGTCCCGCCGAGCGCGGCAAGCGGCAGGAACACCCCGTCGGCCTGGCCGAAGGCGAGCTTGCCCCAGGGGAAGCCGCCGAACGGTGCCCGCGCGCGGACCGCCTCGCCGAGCGTCCACACGGCCGCCGCCCACAGCGGCGCTCCGGGCAGCCTGGACACGGCGGCCATGCCGACCGCGGTGACGGCCACGAGCAGCGCTTCGATGGCGGCCAGGGCCAGCCACGGCCCGGGACCGACCTCGACGCCGGTCCAGACGAGCAGCGGCAGCAGGAAGCCGAGGCCGAAGAGGTAGCCGCGGCCGAGCGCGCTCCTCACGCCGCGGCCGCGCAGACACCAGGCGAGCCCGGCGAAAGCGGGCAGCGCGAGCCACCACAGGGTGCGGGGCGGGAAGCTCACGTACAGGAGCACACCGCTGAGCGCCGCGGCCGCGAGCGGAACGAGCCGGCGCAGCAGCCTGCGGCCGCGCGGCTCGGGTGCGGGCGGGGTCTGCTCGCCGGTCGGCGTGATGGTGGCTGTCACGCCGCGGAGTCTACGGCGCGTGGCTGTGACCTGGGCAGGGGCGTCCGGCCTGCACGTGGCTCAGAGGCCGTTCGCGGAGCCCGTGGCGGGCAGCCGGAGGCGTTCGCGGATGAAGCGGACGGCGCCCTCGGCATCGTCGACGGTGACGGTGAAGGTGCGCCCGTCGCCCAGTTCGAGGATGATGCCCTCACCGCGCCGTACGACGACCGCGGTGCCCTTCTCGGGGCGCCAGCGGTAGCCCCAGCCACCCCAGTGGCGGGGGGTGACCCGGGGGAGGAACTCGGCGCCGACGATCTGGCTCAGCGGGATACGACGGCGTGGCAGGCCCATGTGGCCGCAGCGCACTTCGATGGCTTCGGTGTCCACGCGTACCGCCACGTGTACGAAGGCGAGGGTGCCGAAGAGCATCAACAGGCCCGCGGCGAGGCAGCCGATCACCGCCATCAGCAGGGGCGCGAGCCCGGAGGTCCACGGTGCGTCGACGGCCAGCTCGATGCCGAGCGCCATGCAGGCCGCACCGGCACAGGCGAGCAGCCACTGCATACGGTTGGTGGCGCGACCGGTCCAGACGTCGGGATGGGGCTCGGTGCCCCGCTCCTTGTGGGGGTGGTGCCTCATGCCGTGAAGGCTACTCGCGTTCCGTTGCGAAGGCACCAGGTTGCGGAGGGTGACCCACGGATGCTCCGGCCACGTACCTCCGCGGCGTGACGCCGGTGACGCCTGGGGCGATGCCGTCGCTCAGCGCGCCGCGCTGGTGGCGCTCAGCTGGCGGCCTTCGGCATACGTGAGGGCCTCGGCCGGAAGCTCGCCCTCGCGGCCGGTGAGCAGGACGGTCAGGGTCCCGGTGGCCGGGGCCTCGGGGGCGGGCTGCGCGTGGATGCGGCGCAGAGCCTGGGCGGCCACGGCGCCCGCGCTGCCGTGCAGGATCAGCGGCGGCTCACCGGGCTGCTGCACGGCGGCGCGGATACGCTCCGAGACCAGTTCGTAGTGGGTGCAGCCGAGGACCACCGCGCGGACGTCGCCCGGCGTGAGCGCCGCGGCGGCCGCAACGGCGCGGTCGATCGCGGCCTCGTCGGCCTGCTCCACGGCGTCGGCCAGCCCCGGGCAGGGCACTTCGGTGACGTCGACGCCCGCGGCGAAGTCGGCGATCAGGCCACGCTGGTAGGGGCTGCCGGTGGTGGCCGGTGTGGCCCAGATCGCGACGGGTCCGCCGCCCGCGGCGGCCGGCTTGATCGCCGGGACGGTGCCGATGACGGGCAGCGAGGGCTCCAGGTGCGCGCGCAGGGTGGGCAGCGCGTGCACGGAGGCGGTGTTGCAGCCGACGATCAGCGCGTCCGGCCGCAGCGCTGCGGCCGCCTGCGCGCAGGCGAGGGCGCGGCCGGTGAGGTCCTCGGCGGTGCGCGGGCCCCAGGGCATGCCCTCGGGGTCGTTGGACAGGACGAGATCGGCGTCGGGCCGCAGGCGCCGCATGGCGGTCGCGGCGGGCAGGAGGCCGATTCCGGAGTCCAGAAGCGCGATCTTCACCCGGTCACCATAGTCGATCGGCCCCCTCGCAGCCGGGTCGTGGGGCATCATCGCGGGGATGAGCGCACTCGCCTGGACCGCCGCCGCTTCGCTCGCCGCCTGGCTGTGGCTGCTGCTCGCGCAGGGCTTCTTCTGGCGTACGGACATCAGGCTGCCCGGCCGCTCGGCTCCCTCGAAGTGGCCGTCGGTGGCGCTGGTCGTGCCGGCCCGGGACGAGGCCGAGGTGCTTCCGCTCAGCCTGCCGTCGCTGCTCGCGCAGGAGTATCCGGGCGAGGCCCGGGTCTTCCTCGTCGACGATGCGAGTACGGACGGCACCGGTGAGCTGGCCCGTGTGCTGTCCGAACAGCACGGCGGGCTGCCGCTGGCCGTGACCTCTCCCGGTGAGCCGCCGGCCGGCTGGACGGGGAAGCTGTGGGCGGTACGGCACGGGATCGCCGAGGCGCGGGCCGCGCAGGCGCCCGACTATCTGCTCCTGACGGACGCGGACATCGCCCATGCCCCGGACAGCCTGCGGGATCTGGTCGCGGCGGCGCACGGCTCAGGCTTCGATCTGGTCTCGCAGATGGCGCGGCTGCGGGTGGCGACCGGGTGGGAGCGAATGATCGTTCCTGCCTTCGTCTACTTCTTCGCGCAGCTCTACCCGTTCCGCCGGATCGCGGTGGACGGCTCGCGGACGGCTGCCGCGGCCGGGGGCTGTGTGCTGCTTCGAAACGAGGCGGCGGCCCGCGCGCGGGTGCCGGATGCCATCCGCCATGCGGTGATCGACGATGTGGCGCTCGCGCGGGCCGTGAAGGACTCCGGCGGCCGGGTATGGCTGGGGCTGGCCGAGAAGGTGGCCAGCATCCGGCCCTACCCTCGCCTCGGCGACCTGTGGCGGATGGTCTCGCGCAGTGCGTACGCGCAGCTTTGCCACCATCCGTTGCTGCTGCTCGGGACGGTGGCGGGGCTGCTGCTGGTCTATGTGGTGCCGCCGGCGGTTCTCGTGGCGGGGCTTGCGGCCGGCGACGGGGCGGCCGCCTCGGTGGCAGGCCTCGCGTGGCTGGTGATGGCCGCCACGTACACCCCGATGCTCCGCTACTACGGGCAGCCGCTGTGGCTCGCGCCGCTGCTGCCCGCCACGGCGGTGCTGTACCTGCTCATGACCGTCGACTCGGCGGTGCAGCACCATCGCGGGCGCGGGGCGGCCTGGAAGGGCCGCACGTATGCGCGGCCCGACCGGGCGGCTTGATCCGGCGGTCCGGCCGATGTCCGCATCGAGGCCGCGCATCGAGGCCTGACCGGTGCCGGTCGGTGGTTCAGGCGGGTGTCACTTGCGGCCCGGTGTCCAGTCCAGGCCCCAGCCGTAGGCGTAGTCGACGGTGCGCTGCGGGCTGACACCGCGTTCGGGGACCAGGAAGCGGGATTCGCGGCGGACCACCAGGTCGCCGTTCTCGTTGGTGATCAGGGCCAGGGCGCATACGTTCGAGGGGACGGTGCACTCGTCGAGTGAGAAGTCGACCGAGGCGCCGTGCTGCGGGGTCAGGGTGACCGTCGCGTGCAGATCGGCGAAGCTGCGGGCGCCCTCGTAGATCGTGACGAAAACGAGGATCCGCCGGAAGGCGTTCTTCTGGTCGAGGTTGATCGACATGTTCTCGCCCGATGCGTTGGCACCCGTGCGGTCATCGCCGTCGAGGTGGATGAACGGGGGCCGGTCGTAGGCGCCGAAGGCGTTGCCGAGGGCCTGGATCACGCCCTTGCGGCCGTCGGTGAGCTCGTAGAGCGCGCACAGGTCGAGGTCGAGGTCCGAGTGCATGGCGACGGCACGGCCGAGCTTGGCGGCCCAGCCCTTGAACTGCTTGCGCACCTCCCAGTTGAGGTTGATGCGCATCCCGCCCGAGGTGCCGCCCTGCTTGGTGAGCGAGACGGTGGGCGCGGCCTTGGTGAGCGTCACCTTGGTGAGCCGGACGGGGGCAGCAGGGGCCACTGGGGTGGCCGGGGCGACCGGGGTGGCCGGGGTGGCCGGGACCGCGGGCGGGGCGGGCGGAGTCTGCGGGGCGTAAACGGGCGGTGCGGCCACAGGCGGAGCGGGAGCCGGGACGGGTGCGGGAGCCGGGGCGGGTGCCGCCTGCTGGGGTTCGTCGACCGTGATCCCGAAGTCCGTGGCGAGGCCTTCGAGCCCGCTGCTGTAGCCCTGGCCGACCGCGCGAAACTTCCACGCGCCCTGGCGCCGGTACAGCTCGCCCAGGACGAAGGCCGTCTCGACGGTGGCGTCCGCACTCTCGTAGCGGGCGATCTCGGCGCCGCCCGCCGCGTCCATCACCCGGATGTGCAGCCCGGGCACCTGGCCGAACGTTCCGCCGTCGGACGAGGCGGCGAGCACCACCCGTTCGACGTCCGGCTCGATGCGCCCGAGGTCGATGCTCACGCAGTCCAGGGTCTCCGCGCCCGCGGTCCGCTTGCCCTCGTGGCGTACCGCGCCCGAGCTGTGCGAGGGCTGGTTGTAGAAGACGAAGTCCGCATCGCTGCGCACCTTGCCGGAGGCGAGCAGCAGCGCCGAGGCATCGGCATCGGGCACGCCGGGGCCGGGCCGCCAGCCGATCTCGATCCGGACAGCGGATGCGGGCACCGCGAGATTGGAGCCCTTCGACATGGACTGCATGGACATTCGTGCCCCCACTGATGCGTCGTCTTCTTCGGAAAGGACCCCCTGTGCGGCCCACGGACAACTTAGCCCGCCGCTCCCCCGGGACGCGCGGTGTCCGCACCGCAAAGCCCGGCGCGGCATCCTCGCAGGGTTTACCTTCCTCCCCGGCAAGCCGGAAGTCCCCGGTGAGTTCGAGGACTTCACCCGGAAATCGGATCACTGTCCCGGGTGAACTTCGCCGCGGGTTCGCAACGGCATCCGGCAAACGCCGCGCGTCCCGCCCGGCACGGCGCCCGGGGCCCGCGGCGGCGGCCGTGTCGAACATGTCGACGTCCGCGGCATCCAGCCGGTCCGGGTAAACCGCGCTGGACAATTGAGCGACATTTCGGCCGTTCGTATAGGCCCCCCGGGCACGGTGAGTTGGCCGGATGGCGCCCCAAGGAGAAACGGGTGCGTCAAGTCCAGATGTATTCACACAAGCCCCACCGATGTCAGGGCTATCCAACCAGCACATCGTGGGCTTAACTTATGTGCCATGACCTCCCCCCGCTCCGCCTACGGCGGCGGTTACTACGCCTCGCCGTCCTTCCCGGACACCCCGATCTACGACTCCCTCGTCGCCGAGCGGGGTACGCCGCAGATCGCCCCGATCCGGGTGCCCTCCGGCTATGACGCGCCGGGCAGCCAGCTGTCCGCGCTCCCGGCGGCGCTTCCCGCGCTGCCCTCGGCTCCTTCGCCGCAGCCCGCCGCCCAGGCTTACGGGTACGGGCAGCAGGCACAGCTGCAGCATGCTCCTGCTCCGTACATTCCGCAGCAGCAGTCGATGCAGCGCGGCGGACATCCCGGCGGCGGACATCCCGGCGCCCAGCCGATGCCACAGCCCCAGCGCCCGATGGGCGGTGCCGGGTACGAGGCGATGCGGCCGGCCGCTCCACGCCCCGCGCCAGCGCCCATGCCGTACGAGGACCCGTACCAGCGCAGGCATCCCGGCGGCTACTGATCGCCCTGCCGTCGATCGCCCCCGCTGATGGACCTGGCACGGGTGCGCAGACCGCTCCGGGGCGCCGGAAGCGGGCCGGCAGGATGACCGGTTGCCGACCGTGAAGCTGCAGTCGATCCATGTGCATCCGCTGAAGTCAGGGCGCGGCTTCGCGCCCTTGCAGGCCGGCGTGGAGCCCTGGGGACTCGCCGGTGACCGGCGCTGGTTGCTCGTGGACGCCGGCAAGCGCGTCATGACACAGCGGGAGCATGTCCGACTGGCCCTGGCCGAGCCGGAGTCGCCGGCGGACGGCATCCGGGTGAGCGCGCCGGCCGTGCGCAGCTCACGGTTGCCGTGCCCGGGCCGGGTGCGTCGGTGACGGTGGAGGTCAGGCGGGACAAGGTCGAGGTGGTGCCTGCCGCGGAGGCCGCGCACGCGTGGTTCGGCGAGTACCTCGGCGCGGAGGTACGGCTCGTCCATCTCGACGCGCCCGCCACGCGCCGACCATCGACCCGCGCTTCGCCCGGCCCGGTGGGACGGTGCCGTTCGCGGACGGATATCCGCTTCTGCTCACCACGCGCTCCTCCCTCGACGCGCTCAATTCACTGATCGCCCAGGGCGACCGTCCGGACGAGGCTCCGGTGTCGATGAACCGTTTCCGCCCCCATGTGGTCATCGAGGGCACGGTTCCCTGGGCCGAGGGCGACTTCCGGCGACTCGCGATCGGCGAGGCGGTGTTCCGGGTGGCGAAGCCGTGCGGCAGGTGTGTCGTGACGACCACCGACCAGGTCACCGCCGTGCGTGGCAAGGAACCGCTGCCCACCCTGGCGCGCCACCGCCGTCTCGGCCACCAGCTGGTCTTCGGCCGGCATCTCGTCCCCCGAAGCCCTGGGCACGATCCACGTCGGCGACACGGTCCGGGTGCTGGACCAGAAGGTTGCTCGACCAGGAAGCGCTGCACCGCAGGGAGCGCCGGCCCAGGCGACCTGCGAGTGCCGGCCCAGGGGGCCCGCGAGTACTGGCCCGGGGGACCTGCGAGTGCCCGACCAGGAGCGGTCCTGCGCCTGCTCCACGGAACGTCGGCCCGGACGCCTGGGCATTCCCCGCGAAGAGGGGAAGAATCGGACACGGGACGGCACCCCGTCACCGCGGCGGATGTGGCACGCTCGAAGGGAGCGTCATCGAGGTGACGGATGACGCCCGTTGTGGGTACCTGTTGTGCCGAACCGTGCCGCGACCGCGGACACGGAGGGGGTGCTCAGCCATGCGGACGATCACAGGGCTCTGGCGCTGGCGGAGCAATCCGCTGCGCCGCGCGACCGACCTCCTCGAGGCCTGGGTGGCACTCCTCGCCCTGCTGGCCATGCTGCTCGTGGCCCCGCTCGTGGGAGCCGCGGTCGGTGCCACCAGCAGTGCCGCGCTCGACCGGGCCGTACAAGCGCAGCACGAGTCGCGGCATCGTGTACAGGCGACGGTGGACAAGATCTCCGCACCGCCCCGTGTCAGCCCCGCCGCCGAGACCTCCGCGGAGCGGGAGAAGAGCGCCCGGGTGGTCGCGGACTGGCAGGCCCCGAACGGGAAGCCGCGCCATGGCACCGTGCCGAGCACGATGACGGATCCGCGTCCGGGCGACCGGTTCCTGCTGTGGGTCGACGGGGAGGGCTCCCCGGTCGCCGAGCCCATGGCCGCGGGCACCGCCGCCGTCCATGCCGGCTTCGCCGGATTCACGGCCGCCGCGACCGCAGTGGCGCTGATCGAGGCGCTGCGGCGGCTCGCCGTATGGGCGATGCTGCGTCGGCGCTATGCCGCCTTGGAGGCCGAGTGGGCGCACATCGGCCCCGACTGGGGGCGCACCGGCACCGGGAGTTGAGGCCTTGCCCAAGACTTCTCGCGGCTGCGGGCGGCCGGTTCCAGTGGTCCGTGCTTCCTGAGGGTCATACCTGGCCGACCGGTCAATACGGCCCGCCCGCGCACGCTACGGTGGGGCGTCGGACGCGAGAAGTCGGTGCGACCGACGCGATACACCCGGCATCAAACGCGACACACGCAGCAGAGGTGGGGGCTAAGCAGCGCCATGGCTCAGGGCACGGTCCAGGTGACGCACACCGGCACATCGCGGTGGCGGCGCCGCACCGGCGAGTACGCCTCGATCGCCGCCGCACTCGATGCGGCGGGCGACGGCGATGTGCTGACCGTCTCGCCGGGCACGTACCGCGAGAACCTGGTGGTGCTGCGCGCGGTGACCCTGCGCGGCCCCGAGGGCTCCCCCGGAGCGGTGCGCATCGCGCCCGCGGACGGGGTGCCGCTGACCGTGCGGGCCTCCGCCGTCGTACAGGACCTGCAGTTCGAGGGGCAGGACGCGGCGGCGCCCGCACTGCTCGTCGAGGACGGCGCCCCGCAGTTCGCGGATCTGCGGATCGTGACGCGCTCGGCCAGCGGCCTGGAGGTCCGCGGAGGCGCACGGCCCAGTGTGCGGCGGTGCACCGTGGACAATCCGGCCGGGATCGGGATCGCCGTGCTCGACGGCGCCGGCGGAGTGTTCGAGGAGTGCGAGGTCGTCGCGGCCGGGCAGATGGGCGTCGCGGTGCGCGATGGCGCGCATCCGCGGCTCGAACGCTGCCGGGTGCACCACGCGGCGAGTGCGGGCCTGAGCGTCACCGGGGAGAACTCGGCGCTGGAGGCGCTGGGTTGCGAGGTGTACGAGATCAAGGGCGCCGGTGTGCAGGTCACTTCGCGCGCCTGTGCGCACCTGACGGACTGCGAGGTGCACCGCACCACCGCCGACGGGGTCACGCTCGACACGGACGCAGTGCTCACCCTCGCCGACTGCCGGCTGCACGACATCCCGGAGAACGCGGTGGATCTGCGTTCTCGTTCGGTGCTCACGCTGACCCGCTCGACGGTGAGCCGCTTCGGCCGCAACGGTCTGTCCGTATGGGATCCGGGCACCCGGGTGGACGCCAACCAGTGCGAGATCCACGAGAGCACGGGCGACTATCCGGCCGTGTGGGTCAGCGACGGCGCCTGTGCGGTCCTCGACTCCTGCCGGGTGCACGAGGTGCCGGACGCCCTGTTCGTGCTCGACCGCGGCTCGCGCGCCGATGTCGTCGACTCGGACCTCTCCCAGGTCCGCAACACCGCCGTCTCGGTCAGTGACGGGGCCACGGCCCAGCTCGACGACTGCCGGATCCGCGCGGCGGCCACCGGCGCCTGGTTCCGTGACCACGGCAGCGGGGGCACGTTGAGCGGCTGCACCATCGACGATGTGCAGACGGGCGTGATCGTCACGAAGGGCGCGGATCCGTCGATCGAGCGCTGCACGGTGACCTCGCCCGCCGAGGCCGGTTTCTACGTCTCGGCCGGGGGTCGCGGAACCTTCCAAAGCTGCCGGGTGACGGGCAGTGGCGGCTACGGCTTCCACGTGCTCGACGGCTGCCGTACGACGCTGCGCAGATGCCGTACCGAGCGGTGTGCGCGCGGCGGGTACGAGTTCTCCGAGGACGGGCCGCTGGTCGAGGACTGCGGCAGCGACGAGAGCGCCGGGGTGCGGCCCGTTGCGCAGGAGACAGCCGTACAGACCGCGCCCCGGACGACGGGGCTGCTCGGTGCCGTGCCCGGTCAGCAGCAGAGCACCGGGCACGAGGCGGCGCAGCCGGAGGTGGCGCAGGCCACGGTACGCAGCTCGAAGACGGTGCTCGGCGAGCTGGACAAGCTCGTCGGCCTGCAGAACGTCAAGCGCGAGGTGCGGGCGCTCACCGACATGATCGAGGTGGGCCGCAAGCGCCGGGAGGCCGGTCTGAAGGCGGCCTCCGCGCGCCGGCACCTGGTGTTCACGGGCTCTCCGGGCACCGGAAAGACCACGGTGGCACGGCTGTACGGCGAGATCCTGGCCGCGCTCGGTGTCCTGGACCAGGGGCATCTGGTCGAGGTCTCGCGGGTCGATCTGGTCGGCGAGCACATCGGCTCCACCGCGATCCGTACGCAGGAGGCCTTCGAGAAGGCCCGTGGCGGTGTGCTGTTCATCGACGAGGCCTACGCCCTGTCCCCCGAGGACTCGGGGCGGGACTTCGGGCGGGAGGCGATCGACACGCTCGTGAAGCTGATGGAGGACCACCGCGAGTCCGTCGTGGTGATCGTCGCGGGCTATACGGCGGAGATGGAACGCTTCCTGTCGGTCAACCCCGGTGTGGCCTCCCGTTTCTCCCGCACCATCACCTTCGGCGACTACGCGCCCGAAGAGCTGCTCAGCATCGTGGAGCAGCAGGCCGACGAGCACGAGTACCGGCTCGCCTCCGGTACGGGTGATGCGCTGCTCAAGTACTTCACGGTCCTGCCGAAGGGGCCGGGCTTCGGTAACGGGCGCAGCGCGCGGCAGACCTTCGAGGCGATGCTGGAGCGGCACGCGGGCCGGGTCGCCCAGCTCGACGAGGTGGACACGGACGATCTGACGCTGCTGCACCCCGAGGATCTGCCCGAACTGCCCTGACTCACTGCTGCGGTGGCCTGCCCGGGCCCGGACTCTCCTCCGTGTCAGGGCCCGGCTGGGTGGGTACGGCCCCCAGAGCGTGGACGGCGCCGGACCCGTCGACGGCGCCCGGCCGCAGGCGCCGCAGCAGCGCTTCGCGTTCGGCGGCGAAGACCGGGTCGGCCTGGTAGTCGGAGTGGCCGAGGATCGGCGCGGGCAGCGGATGCTCGCGGGTGCGGCCGTAGGCGAGGGGGTCCTTGAGCGGCGGATGGTCGACGGCCGGTCCGCAGGCGCCGTCGAGGCCGATGGGCCCGCCGATGGGGTCGGTGATCCGGTACAGGTTCCGCCAGCAGTCGACCTCGCGGTGCAGGGAGGTGAGTGCCGCGGCCCCGAAGTGCGCGGGGAACCAGCGTCCGTAGAGCCGGGCGAGCGGTGAGCCGTAGGTGAGCAGTCCGATCCTGCCCCGTACGTCCGGGCTCAGCTGCCAGGCGGCCGCGGCCGCGAGGACGCTGCCCTGGGAGTGGCCGGAGATGACCAGGCGGCCGCCGGTCCGGTTCGTCCAGGTGGCCATCCGCCAGGTCAGGTCGGGGACCGCGCGCTCTGCGTAACAGGGAGGTGCGAAGGGGTGCGCGGCGCGCGGCCAGAACGTACCGACGTCCCAGAGGATGCCGATGGTGCGGCGCGCGGAGGCGTCGCTGTAGGCGCGCCGGCCCCAGGTGACGAAGAGGATGAAGCCGAGGCCGATCAGCCAGGAACCCAGCGCCTGAGCGGTCTCGGCGGCGGCGCCGATGAAGCCGGGCGCCCCGGCCGCGGCCACCCCGGGCACCTCGCCGCTCCCCCACGCCCCGAAGAGCGCACCGGCGCCGAGCAGCAGCGTCACTGCGGCGACCAGGCCGACGAGGACCGGTGCGCGGTCGGTGAGCGCCGCGGTCACCCGGGCCCAGGCGATCTTCCGGCTACGGGGCTCGTGGGGCCGCTCCACCGCGTAGTCGCGTTCCACCCGGGCCTGCTCGCGGACTCGGCGCCGCAGGGCCCGCACGGCCAGGACCAGGGCGAGGAGGAACACCACGACAAGCAGGAGCGGGATCACCGCGGCCTGCCAGGACAGCACGACAGGAGGTCCCGGCAGCACCCCCGTGGCGTCCCCGGGCGTGGCGCCGCGGTCGAGCCAGTCGCCGACGCGCTGGGCGACGCCCCCGGACATCACCCCGCCGAGGGCGCAGGCGAGCATCGCGACACAGGGGCCGCCGAGCCCGCGCAGCGCGGTGCTCGCGAGGGGGTCGCTGCGGTGCAGCACGTACGCCACGACCGCGAGCGCCACCACGAGCACCCCCTGGACGAGGGCGATGCCGCCGAAGGTCTGGTCGCCGGGCAGCCGGCCCTCGGAGACCCAGCCGGGCCGGTCCCATCCGGCGTACAGGATGCTGAGGACGAGGACGGCCAGGGCGGCGAGCGGCAGGGCCGTGACGAGGAAGCGGTCGGAGTGGGTGTCGACGGTGTGGTCCTTGCGTCCGCGGCGGCACAGCACGTAGACGATGACCAGCCCGCCGGCGATCAGGAAGCCGTCCAGGACCCGGCCGAGGACATCGAGCAGGGCGGGCCCGCCGGCCTCCCGGTCGTAGCGGGCCGCGGAGGTGCCGACGGCCGCGGCGACCGTGAGGAGTCCGGCGGCGGTGTGCGCGGCGCGCAGGCGGGCCACGAAGCGGCGGCCGTACCAGAATCCGGGGTGGCTCAGGGCGCTGCGACGCGGGTCGTCGTCCTGCTCGGGGTCCTGTCGGCGGTCCGGGTTCCGGTCCGACTTCCGGTCCGCTGCCCCGTCCGGTTCCGGGACCGACTCCCCGTCCGGTTCCGGGACCGACTCCCCGTCCGGTTCCGGGACCGGCTCCCCGTCCGGCTGCCGGTCCGCCCGGCGTTCCGGCAACCGGCTCGGATACGGCTCCACGGACTCGTAGGCGCTCCAGGTTCGGTGCGAGAGATACCAGAGCAGAGCGGTGAGCGCGACCGGGACGAGCGCGGCCAGGGCGAGGCGGCGACCGGGCTGGCTCCACCAGCCCCCGCCCGCTCCCGCCGTCCCGTGAGCGCCGGAGGTCCCGGGGGCCAGGAAGCCGAGCCAGGAGCGGTCCTCGGTGCAGGACTCGGTGCCCGCGCACTGCCAGGCGGCGAGGTCCAGGGCGACCTCGCAGGCCGCGGCGACCAGAAGCACGGTCAGGGTCAGGCCGAGCAGGCGGACCAGGGCTCCGTACAGACGGACCATGCGGCGGTGGCCGCGGGCGCTCGGGCGCATCCAGTGCGCGAGGTTGGCCACCATGAACGGCAGGAGCAGCAGCCAGAGGGCGCGGGAGCCGTTGCCTGAGGTCAGACCCGACCAGACATAGGCCTCCTGGACGGGCTCGTCCCGGAACTTCCCGGGGTGCCGTTCCGCCTCGGCGTCCTCGGCGCGGCGGTGTACGGCCGCCGTCGAGTCACCGGTGATCCGTACGGTCCGCGGGTCGCCGAGCATCTTCTCGGGTGTGGCACCGCCGACGCCGTGGACGAGCAGTTCGAGAGCGGTCTTGTCCGCCGTGGCACGCTGCACCGTCAGCAGCTCCCCCGTGTGTCACCTGATCCCTGGCCGATCAGAATCCTGTACGGATCAGAATCCCGCTCCGGACACCGCGTGTGCACCCCTCGTCACGGAATCTCCCCGCGGTGTACGGTTTCGGCTCCCCCGCCGCGTACGGCGGGCGGGGCGGTCCGTGCGGAACCGGGCGAAGCGGACCCTTGTCGCCCGCACTGCGGACCACCGGGGCCCGTGCCGGGCCCCGCGTGCAAGGATGAGGGCCTTGCGCAGGGCCTGGGGCCGAGCGGCCCCGTCACCGCAGACGACGTCGACCGGGAGCGGGCGTGAGCGAGAACCAGAACCTCCTCGCGGAGCAGCGTCGCTCCCTGATCCTCGACGAGGTCAGGCGCCGCGGCGGCGTGCGGGTGAACGAACTGACCCGCAAGCTCGGTGTCTCCGACATGACGGTGCGCCGCGATCTCGACGCCCTGGCCCGCCAGGGCGTCCTGGAGAAGGTGCACGGCGGCGCGGTGCCGGTGGCCGAGGCCTCCACGCACGAGCCGGGTTTCGAGGCCAAGTCGGCACTCGAGCTCGGCGCCAAGGAGGACATCGCCCGGGCGGCGGCCGAGCTGGTCGCGCCGGGCAGCGCGATCGCCCTGTCCGGCGGCACGACCACATACGCACTGGCGCAGCGGCTGCTCGACGTGCCCGATCTGACCGTGGTCACCAACTCGGTGCGGGTGGCCGACGTCTTCCACACGGCGCAGCGCAGCGGCGGTGTCGGGCAGGGCTCGGCGACGGTGGTACTCACCGGCGGTGTGCGCACGCCCTCGGACTCGCTGGTCGGCCCGGTGGCGGACCAGGCGATCGCCACGCTCCACTTCGATCTGCTTCTCCTCGGAGTGCACGGCATATCGGTGGAAGGCGGCCTGTCCACGCCGAACCTCGCCGAGGCCGAGACGAACCGGCGGCTCGTGCAGTCAGCCCGCCGGGTCGTGGTCGTCGCCGACCACACCAAGTGGGGGACGGTGGGGCTGAGTTCCTTCGCGCGCCTCGAAGAGGTCGACACCTGGGTGACGGACGCGGGGGTGTCCGAGAAGGTGCGCGAGGAGATCGCGGACCGGGTGCGGCGGGTTGTGGTGGCGGGTGCGGGAGGTGAGGGCGTTCGGCCCGGCGCTCAGGCGGAACGGGCCCGAGCCGGTGGACGGTCCGCCTGCGGAGACCCTCCTTCCGGAGCTGACATGGCCTCAGCTATGGTGACCGGACCCCGCTCACCAGGCGGTGAGCGGCCATGACGAGGTGGGGGATGCCATGGCACGCCGACTCAGTCCGGTCGGACTCGACTTCCTCCGGGCGGCACCCGTACGTCTGGTGTTCACGCGCGAGCTCGGGGCGAGTCCGGCCGAGACCTACCGTGCGATCGCCGTGGAGGTGGAGACGCTCCCCCGTTGGTTCCGCTCGGTGAAGCGGGCCACCCCGCACGACGGCGGTGCGCGCCGCACGGTCGCCCTGTACGGCGGGATCCGTTTCGAGGAGACCATTCTGGCCTCGCAGCCGGATGAGGTGTACGCGTACCGCGTCGACGAGACCAATGCGCCCGGAGTGCGCCATCTCGTCGAGGAGTGGCGGATCACGCCCAGCGGCGCCGGCTGCCGGCTCCAGTGGACCTTCGCGGTCGAGGCCTCGGCGCCGCTGCGGCTGTTCTTCAAGGCGGCGGCACCGGGCCTCTCACTGGCCTTCCGCAATGCTGCAGGCGCGCTCGACAAACGGCTCACCAGGGCACGCTCGGGGCACTGACGGTCAGCCCGGCCAGACTCCCGTGGTCAGGAAGGAGTCGATGGCCGCGCTGTACGGGCCGATGTCCAGGCCCTGTTCGGCCAGCCACGCGTCCGAGTAGTACTTGTCGAGATAGCGGTCGCCCGGGTCGCAGAGCAGTGTGACGACGCTGCCCCGCTCCCCCGCGGCGACCATCTCCGCGATGATCTTCAGGGCGCTCCACAGGCCGGTGCCCGTGGAACCGCCCGCCTTGCGTCCGATGGCCGACTCCAGGGCCCGTACGGCGGCGATGCTCGCCGCGTCCGGGACCTTCATCATGCGGTCGATCGCGCCCGGGACGAAGCTCGGTTCCATCCGGGGCCGTCCGATGCCCTCGATGCGTGAGCCGCAGTCGCTGGTGCAACCCGGGTCGCCGTCGACCCAGCCGTCGAAGAAGCAGGAGTTCTCCGGGTCGGGCACGCAGATGCGGGTGTCGTGCTGCATGTAGTGCACATAGCGCGCGATCGTCGCGGAGGTGCCGCCGGTGCCGGCCGTCGCCACGATCCACGTCGGCTCGGGGTAACGCTCCAGCCTCAGCTGCTGGTAGATCGATTCGGCGATGTTGTTGTTGCCGCGCCAGTCGGTGGCCCGCTCGGCATAGGTGAACTGGTCCATGTAGTGGCCGCCGGTGCGCTGCGCGAGCGCGGCGGACTCCTCGTACATGGCGCGGGGGTCGTCCACGAAGTGGCACTGACCGCCGTGGAATTCGATGAGCCGGCACTTCTCGGTGCTGGTCGTGCGCGGCATCACCGCGATGAACGGCACGCCGATCAGCTTCGCGAAGTACGCCTCCGAGACGGCGGTCGAGCCGCTGGACGCCTCGATCACGGGTGCGCCGGGGCGGATCCAGCCGTTGCACAGGCCGTACAGGAAGAGCGAACGGGCCAGACGGTGCTTGAGACTTCCCGTCGGATGGGTCGACTCGTCCTTGAGGTAGAGGTCGATCCCCCACTCCTCGGGCAGCGGGAAACGCAGGAGGTGGGTGTCGGCGGAACGGTTGGCATCGGCCTGCACCCTGCGAACGGCCTCTTTCAGCCACTGCCGGTATGCGAGGTCGCTGCGGTCCACGTCGATCGTGGACATCACCGCCGAGGTCCGAGGCTTCTGTGCCGTGCTCACCGCGCCGCTCCCTTGCCTGGTGCACGCACCGATCCGGTGCGTCCGTCGTGGTGCATACCGTCGCGCCTGCCAGGTGGTGCGGGGGCGTCGGTGCGTGTCCAGCATAGACATGCCACACACGCTTCTCACCTGCAGAAACATCGCTTTGGGCTGCTCAAAGTGAGGCTTGGGGAGGCTTGTTCTCAGTCCAGTGCTCGGGTGCACCGGTCCGGGCCCTGGTTTCCCGCGCGCATCGTGGGCAGACTGCCATTGCGGACAGGTTGGGGGCTCTTCATGGCCGAGACGGAGTTCAGGGCCACCGGTGTGCGGATCGGCAGGCGGCTGCGCTCGCTCACCCGGGCGGGACAGATCCGGATCAGAGCCGGCCGGCTCGAACTGCTGACCAGCTACGGGCGGGAGATCGACAGCGCACCCCTGGCGCGGGTGCATGCGGGGCGGCCCTGGTTCGCGCCGGTCGGCAAGGCGCTCGCAACGGTGAACGGCACCTGGTACCTGCTCACGCTCGGTGAACTCGACCCGGCGCCCGGGGAGTCCGGGCCGCCGCCCGCGAGCCGGTTCATCGAGGCCGTACGGCAGGCCGGCGGTGGTCTCCACACCACGTGACGTGGCGGATCCGCGCCGTGGCACAGGCTCGCCGTACGTCACGCAAGTTGCATGGCCGAACCCCCTGGGTCACGCTGGAGGTACCTCGCTACTCAGGGTTCAACGGCGGTCACACTGAGACCCAGCACCGCCGAGCAGGCAGTCATCATGGACACATCCGGAGAGCGCTCCGGATCCGTTTGCCGTCTTCTTCCCTCTCCTGAAACCGGGGAGTCGCAGCCGTGATCAGCCAGCAAAGCAGGCACTGCGCGGTGGAGCTGCAGGCCCTGCCGTCGCGGATCGGACAGGTCCGCGGAATCGTCTCTGCGCAATTGCGCCACTGGCACCTCGATCCACTGATCGACCGTGCGGCGCTCTGCGTCACCGAACTGCTCACGAATGTCCACCGGCATGCCCGGCCGGACAAGATGTGCACCGTCGAGATCGAGCTGCTGCTCGACCGTCTCCGGGTATCCGTGCACGATCACGATCCCCGGATACCCGAGGTGCACAACGCGGATCCGCTGGACACGTGCGGGCGGGGGCTCGCGATGGTGGCGGCCGTGAGTGAGAGCTGGGGGGTGTGGCCGGAAGGGGCCGCGGGCAAGGCGGTGTGGTTCACGCTGGAGGCACCGCCGGCGGCCGGAGCGTTGTCGCTGCGCGCCGCGGTGCCGTTCACCGAGGTCCAGGGCGGCGTGGCGAGGTCCGCGGACGCCGCGGGGGATTCCATGGCTCCCGCCCGGTCGGCCGTGGGCTGACCGGGCGGTGATGTGCTTCTTGTGTGTACGGGTTGGGGGCTCCGCGTTGTGTGTACGGGTTGGGGGCTCCGCGGCGGCGCTGCTCTTCCGGGGCTGACATGCGGCGACGGTCAGGAGCGGCAGCAGATCGTAGGCCTGGAGGACGAAGCCGACACGGTCGCGGTGCTCATGCCATCCTGCCCTTGCGGCCGCGGTCGGCGCGCCCGAACTGCTCCTCGAGCACGGTCAGCCGCCGCCAGTACTCGTCCTCGTCGATCTCGCCCGAGGCGAACCGGTTGCCGAGGACGGTGAAGGGGCTCGACGCGTCCGGACCCGCCCGCCAGGAGCCACGGCGTCCGCCCCGCCACCCACTGCGCCGCAGCAGGGTGAGCACGCCGATCACGACGGCCGCCCAGACGAGCGGGAACAACAGGGCCCACGGGCCGGGTCCGCCGTCGCCGAAGTGTGCCAGGGTCTGCATCTCCACCATCTCCAAGTCCGCTCCCGAAGTGCTGTGATGCATCGAGGCTCGCCCCGGGAGGGGGTCCGGGTCGTCGTACGGCCGGCGGAAGTCGGACTGCTCCGTGGGGAGTAGGGGCGGGGGCCGCGTCAGTACGGCGGCGGCGCGTCAGTACAGCGGCGGCGCGTCAGTACGGGCGGGGGCCGCGTCAGTACGGCGGCGGCGGGTGCGTACGGGCGAGGTGTTCCAGGTGCTGCATGCGTCCGAGCCGGAGCGGGAGTTGCTCACCCGAGGTCCGGTCTGGTGAGCGCGGCGGCCTCCTGGCCGGTGCCGTGCGGCTCCACGCGGTAGCCGGGGACCGAGGGCCAGCGGACGGTGAGGACGACCGCGTCCTCCTCCGCGTACCAGGAGTGGTCGACTCCCTTGCCCCACATGACGTAGTCGCCCTGCTCCTCGAGGACGATGTCCCGGCCGGGGAATTCGAGGCGGAAGCGGCCGCTGATGAGGACCAGCAGGGCCGTGCGGACCTCGCCGACGGCCCAGGCGGCCCGGCCTTCGCCCTTGGGGTGCACGCCCCATTTGATCTCGAGGTCGGCGCAGTGGCGCGGGTCGCCGGGTTCCTTGAAGTGGCCGAGGAGCCAGCCGCGGTCGAGGGCCGCGTCCCGGTCCGCCCTGCCCGCGTACACACCGTCCGTGACCTGGTGGAAGGCTTCGCCGTCTGCCTGCTCGCACCTGTTCGGCTTGTCGTACATGGTCGGCTTGCTGCTCCTGGTCCTTGGTCGGGCCGTGCTCAGGCGGGCACGCGCAGGGGGTCGTCGAGTACGGGCTGCCAGGCCAGTTCGGCAGCGCCGACGAGCGAATTGTGGTCGAGGGTGCAGGACAGGATCGGCACTCCCCCGCTGCGCCCCCACAGGCTGCGGTCGGCGACCACGGCCCGCAGCCGCTCCGGATCCGCGTCGAGGAGGGCGCGGTGCAGGCCGCCGAGGATGATGCGGTCGGGGTTGAGGATGTTCACGAGGCCGGCGAGGCCGAGGCCGAGGCGGTCGATCAGCTCCTCGGCCGCCATACGGACCCCCGGGTCCGCATACGCCTCCCGCAGCAGGTCCCTGGCCTGGTCAAGGAGGGAGACCTCGGGGCCCGGCTCGCGGCCGGCCGCGGTGAGGAAGGCGAGCGGGTCGGCCTCGACGTCGAGGCAGCCGCGGCTGCCGCAGTGGCAGGGGCGGCCCTCGGGGTTGACGGTGAGGTGCCCGACTTCGAGGGCGAGGCCCGAACTGCCGGTGTGCAGACGGCCGTCGAGCACCAGCGCGCCGCCGACGCCACGGTGCCCGGTCGCGACGCACAGCAGGTGCGCGGCGCCGCGGCCCGCGCCGTGGCGGTGTTCGGCGAGGGCGGCGAGGTTGACGTCGTTGCCGGTGAAGGCGGGCACGTCGAGTCCGGCGGCCGCGATGCGTTCGGCGAAGACCCGCTGTACGGGCGCGCCCGCGGGCCAGGCGAGGTGCAGCGGGTTGAGGGCGCGGCCCTCCGGGTCCTCGACGGCGGAGGGGACGGCGAGCCCGGCCCCCGCACAGCTGCGCCCGGAGGCCGCGAGCAGGGCCGCGCCCGCGTCGACCACGGCGCTGATGACCTGCGCGGGGTCGGCGTCGACGCTTTCGCATCCGGGCGTCGTGGCGACGATCCGCCCGCCGAGCCCGACGAGCGCGGCGCGGTAGCCGTCGGCGTGCACCTGGGCGGCCAGCACGACGGGGCCGTCCTCGGCGAGGGTGAGGCGGTGGGACGGGCGGCCCTGGGCGCCGCCCGCCGCGCCCGGCTCCACGGTGATCAGACCGAGTGCTTCGAGCTCGGCCGCGACGACACCGGCGGTGGCCCGGGTGACGCCGAGTTCGGCGGTCAGCACGGACCGGGTCGGTGCCCGTCCCGTGTGCACCAACTCCAGCGCGGGGCCGAGCGCTCCGCGCCCTCGGTCAAGCCGGGAACGCACGGTTCCGTTCCGCTCTTCGCCTGGGGCCGCCTTGCCGTTCATGGGCCCGAGTCTCCCATGATCCGCCGAGAGCCTGCTCAGGAGTCGTCCGGCCGGTGGCCCCCGGGCCGGGGCACTATCCGGCCAGGCCGCTGACCCGCAGGGTGATGTTGACACGGCCGACGAGCCCCAGCTCCGGGGGCGCCGTGCCCGGGCGCACCTTCGGCACGCCGTGATGGGCGAGCCGTGCCGGACCGCCGAAGACGAACGCGTCGCCGCTGCGCAGCTCCACATCCTCGTACGGTTTCGTGCGGGTCTCGGTGTTGCCGAAGCGGAAGACGCAGGTGTCGCCGAGGCTGAGGGAGACGACCGGGGCAAGGGACTTCTCGTCCTGGTCGCGGTGCATGCCCATCCGGGCCGCGGCATCGTAGAAGTTGATCAGGGCGATGTCGTACGGGGCCCGGGAGAAGTCCTCGCCGAGGGCGGCTGTCGCGGTGCGCCGGGCGAGGTCGACGAGCAGCGGCGGCATCGGCTTCACGGGGGCGCCGTCGCCGTCCACGGCGGTGCGGGCGTAGCCGTACGGGAACCAGTGCCAGCCGAGTCCGAACTGGCGAACCGACATGCGCCCGCCGCCAGGCGTGGTGACCTCGCGCAGGCCCGCGGGCGGGCGTGCCCAGTCGCGGCAGCGGGCGAGCAGGGTGTGCTGCTCCGCAGGGCCGAGCCAGTCGGGCAGGTGTACGGCGCCGGGGGTGAGAGTGCGGCGGGGGCGCGCGAACAGCTCGTCCATACATCGAGGTTACGGTCTTCGGCCATGCACCGAGGTCACGGCCTTCGGCCGCGTATCGAGGTTACGGACGCGGCCGCGCCGCCCGGTCGGTCGATGCCCGCGCTGCGCCGGCGCTCCGCGATGTTCGCCGTGCTCGTCGCGAGGTGCCTCATCGAGCACGCCTGGGCCGTGGCCAGCCGTGGTGGCCACTCGATCCTCGACCCCGCGCTGCCGCGCCTCGCCTCGACGGCCGACCGGCCGGGCGTGGAGGCGGGCGATGCCGCCGATCTGGTGCTCGTCGCGGGCGACACCGTCGCCTCCGCCGTGATGGACCGGCCCTCTGACCGCACAGTGCTGCGCGCGGGCAGGGTGGTGGCGGACCGGTTGCGGCTCGTCCGAGGCCCGTCGGCCGCCCGTCGGCCGCCCGTCGGCCTTCGGCCCCTTCGGATGCGACCGCGTCCGCCGTCCTGACCGTCGGCCACAATGGCGGACGTGGCCGATGAACCGATGAACACACCAGCGGCGGAGCCGGCGTCGGAGGCAGCACAGGAAGCGACACGGGTTGCGGCGGAAGGGGCAGCTGCAGTGGCGGCTCGGGAAGCCGAGGCCGTGGGCGAGTTCCGGCGCGGTCTCGGGGTGCCGGGGCTGATCGACGTGCATACGCACTTCATGCCCAAGCAGGTGCTCGACAAGGTCTGGGCGTACTTCGACGCGGTCGGCCCGATGACCGGTGTCGACTGGCCGATCACCTATCGCAGCGCGGAGGAGGAGCGGCTGCGGCGGCTGCGGAGCTTCGGGGTGCGGGCGTTCACCGCCATGCTGTATCCGCACAAGCCCGGCATGGCCGCGTGGCTGAACGGATGGGCCGCCGACTTCGCCGCGCGCACCCCGGACTGTCTGCACACGGCCACCTTCTTCCCCGAGCCCGGCGCCGCGGACCAGGTCCGCGAGGCGCTGGAGGCGGGCGCGCAGGTCTTCAAGGCACATCTGCAGGTCGGGGCCTACGATCCGGCGGATCCGCTCCTGGACGAGGTCTGGGGGATGCTGGCGGACTCCGGCACCCCCGTCGTGACGCACTGCGGATCCGGCCCCGTACCCGGCAAGCACACCGGGCCCGGCCCCATCTCCTCGGTGCTCGCCCGCCATCCGCGGCTGCCGCTGATCGTCGCGCATCTGGGCACACCGGAGTACGCCGAGTTCCTGGACCTCGCCGACCGCTTCGAGCACGTCCACCTCGACACGACCATGGTGTTCACCGACTTCACCGAACTCCTCGCGCCCTTCCCGCCCGCGCTCCTTCCCCGGCTGGCCGACCACGGGGACCGCATCCTGCTCGGCACGGACTTCCCGAACATCCCGTACCCGTATCCGCACGCCCTGGAGGCTCTCGCGGCGCTCGGGCTCGGGGACGAGTGGCTGCGCGCGGTCTGCTTCGACAACGCCGCGCGGCTGTTCGCCGACTCGCCCGCCGTGCGCCGGATCGCGTCGGCGGACCGTCCCTGAGCCTGCCCGGGCGGCCGCACGAGGCACATCCCACACCTCTGAACCCTTGTACCCCCGCGCCTGCTCGCGCGAAAGTTGCGCGATTCCTGTTATCCGCCGGCGTCCTCCCGGTCTCCCCTGTGCCGGCCCGGTGAGGCGGCGAGCGAGAGGGAGAGTGGACACACGTGGGGATGAGCCGAGACGGCGGCGCGCTGGTACGCGCGGCGCAGCACGGTGACGAGCGGGCGCGGGGCGAGCTGGTCACCGCGTATCTGCCGTTGGTGTACAGCATCGTGGGCCGGGCCCTGAACGGCCATGCCGATGTGGACGACGTCGTGCAGGACACGATGCTGCGTGCGCTGCGCGGGATCGGAGGGCTGCAGGATCCGCAGCGTTTCCGCTCCTGGCTCGTGGCGATCGCGATGAACCAGATCCGCGGTCACCACCAGGCACGCCGGTCGGCGCCCAAAGGGCTCGGGGCACACGAGGACTCCGATCTGCCCGACCCCTCCGGCGATTTCGTGAATCTCACGATTGTCCGTCTGGGCCTGGAAGGTCAGCGCCGTGAGGTGGCGGAGGCGACGCGCTGGCTGGAGGAGGACGACCGTGAGCTGCTCGCGCTGTGGTGGCTGGAGGCGGCGGGCGAGTTGACCCGCGCCGAGCTGGCGGCCGCCCTGGAGGTCACCGAGCAGCATGCGGCGGTGCGGGTGCAGCGGATGAAGGGGCAGCTGGAGACCGCGCGGACCATCGTGCGCGTGCTCGCCGCCCCCCGCTGCCCCGGGCTCGGGGCCGTGCTGGGGATCTGGGACGGGGTGCCGTCCGGGCTGTGGCGCAAGCGCATAGCCCGGCACATACGCCAGTGCGGGAACTGCGCGCCGCATACGGCCGATCTGTGGCCGGCCGAGGGCCTGCTGGTCGGTTTCGGTCTGGTGCCGCTGCTCGCCGGCTCGACGGCCGGCGTACTCGCCGCGCTCGGCCTGTACGGGGAGCCGGCCGCGCAGACGGTGGCCTTCGCCGCGGCGCCGCCCGGGGCGCACGACCTGCCCGACAGGGACATCCTGCGTACCGACGCCGCGCCGAGCGGCCCCAGCCGTGTCGAGGGACGGCGACAGCGGCTGCGGAAACGACGTCGTACGACCGCCACCGCGGCCGCGGTCGTCCTGCTCCTGACCGGGGTGACCGCCGTGGGCATCGATCTGCTCACACCCGATGCCGAGAGCGACCGTGTGCAGGCTTCCACGGCGAGCGAAGCCGAGCGCCCGAGCGCGGCGGAGAGCACCTCCTCCGCCCCTGTCGCCTCGGCCGACGCGTCCGCCTCCGCATCCGAATCCCCGAAGCCCTCCGCGAGCAGGAAGCCCTCCCGTACGGCGGATCCGGAACCGAGCACGTCCGAGCCGCGGCCCACCCGGACGAAGCCGGAGACCACCCCGCCCGCTCCCCCGAAGCCGCCCGCCGATCCGGGCGGCACCCACGCCGAGCAGGTGCTCGCGCTCGTCAACTCCGAGCGGGCGAAGACGGGTTGTTCCCCGGTGACGCTGGACGGCCGTCTTTCGAAGGCCGCGCTGCTGCACAGCGAGGACATGTCGGCGAACGACTACTTCAGCCACACGAGCCAGGACGGCCGCACGTTCACCGAGCGTGCCGCGGCGCAGGGCGTCGACAACGCGGGTGCCGAGAACATCGCCCGCGGGCAGCGCTCGGCACAGAGTGTGATGAACGCGTGGATGAACTCCGAGGGGCATCGCAAGAACATCCTCAACTGCGGCCTGAAGACCATGGGGTTGGGCGTGGTGACGAGCGACTGGACGTGGACGCAGATGTTCGGCTGGTGACCGGCCGACGATCGGCCCATATGATCCCGGACCATGGACATCGACACGCACATCGCAGCCCTGCGCGGGGACGGCCTGCTGCTTGCGGCCAACGCCGAGGCCGCGGGCACCGACGCGGCCGTTTCCACCTGTCCCGGCTGGCAGGTGCGTGATCTCGTACGGCACACCGGGACGGTGCACCGGTGGGCCACCGCGTTCGTGGCCGAGGGGCGCGGGGAATTCCGGCAGGCCGCCGGGGAGCCCGAGCTTGACGGGAAGGAGCTGATCGACTGGTTCCGTGAAGGGCACGGTCTGCTCGTTGCGGCCCTGGAACAGGCGCCGGATGATCTGGCGTGCTGGTCCTTCCTGCCCGCCCCCTCGGCGCGGGCGTTCTGGGCGCGGCGCCAGGCGCATGAGACGGCGATGCACCGGATCGACTCCGAGTCGGCGCTCCGGTCCATCGAGCCTGCCGCCCTCGCTCCCGATTTCGCGGTCGACGGCATCGACGAACTGCTCTGCGCCTTCCACGCCCGGGAGAAGAGCCGGGTGCGCAGCGAGGAGCCGAAGGTGCTGCGTGTTCGGGCGAGCGATGTGGACGCGGTGTGGACCGTACGGATCTCCGAGCAGCCGCCGGTGACCACGCGCGGGAGGAGCGAGGGCGAGGCGGACTGCGAGATCAGCGGAACCGCAGCCGCCCTGTACGCGGCCCTGTGGAACCGGGCGCCCGTCCCGCACCTGACCGGGGATCCGTCGGTGGCCCGCCTGTGGCGGGAGACCTCCGCGATCGTCTGGCGCTGACCGGGGGCGTGCCGGTCGGGGCACTGGTCGGCACTGGTCGGGGCGCCGGTCCGCGAGGCCCCCGCACAGGGCCCACAGGGATCCTCAGCCCAGCCAGCCGGGTCGCACCAGGCCCGACTCGTAGGCGAGTACGACGAGTTGGGCGCGGTCACGGGCGTGGAGTTTGACCATCGTGCGGCTGACGTGGGTCTTCGCGGTGAGCGGGGAGACGACGAGGCGGCGGGCGATCTCCTCGTTGGAGAGACCGATGCCGACCAGGGCCATCACCTCGCGTTCACGCTCGGTGAGTTCGGCGAGGCTCTGCTCGCTCGCGGGCTGCTTGGAGCGGGCCGCGAACTCGGCGATGAGGCGCCGTGTCACACCCGGTGACAGGAGCGCGTCGCCGTCCACGACCGCCCGTACCGCACGCAGCAGCTCCTCCGGTTCGGTGTCCTTGACCAGGAATCCCGAAGCGCCCGAGCGGATCGCCTCGAAGACGTACTCGTCGAGTTCGAACGTCGTCAGCATGATGACCTTCACCGCGGCGAGTTCCTCGTCCCCGGTGATGCGGCGGGTGGCGGCGAGGCCGTCGAGCAGCGGCATCCGGATGTCCATCAGGACCACGTCCGGGCGCAGTTCACGCACCTGCCGCAGCGCCTGTTCGCCGTCGGCGGCCTCGCCCGCCACCTCGATGTCGCTCTGGGCGTCGAGCAGGGCCTTGAAGCCGGCCCGGACGAGGGACTGGTCGTCGGCGAGCAGCACCCGGATCATCGCGAGGTCTCCTTGGAACGCAGCGGAATCAGCGCCCGCACCCCAAAACCGCCGTCCGGGCACGGACCAGCATCGATCGTGCCACCGAGGGCGGCCGCGCGCTCTCGCATTCCGGCAAGACCGTTGCCGCTGCCGCCCGCGTCGGCGTGGCTCGCGGGCCCCTCGTCGTCGATACGCAGTTCCAGCTCCCGCGGCCCGTACGCGATCGTGACGCGGGCCCGGCGCGAGCCGGAGTGCCGTACGACGTTGGTCAGGGCTTCCTGGACGATGCGGAAGGCCGCGAGGTCCGCGCTCGGTGCGAGCGGGGCCGCCTCGCCCATGCGGGTCACCTCGACGGTGAGCCCCGCGCTCGCCGCCTGCTGGACGAGTTCGGACAGCCGGTCGAGGCCCGGGGCGGGCGCGCGGGGCGCGTCTCCGGGCGCCCGCAGGGATTCGAGGACCTGGCGCACCTCGCCGAGTGCTTCCTTGCTGGCGGATTTGATGGTGGTCAGCGCGGTACGGGCCTGCTCGGGGTCGGAGTCGAGCAGGGCGAGTCCGACACCCGCCTGGACGTTGATCACCGAGATGGAGTGGGCCAGTACGTCGTGCAGTTCGCGGGCGATCCGCAGCCTCTCCTCGTCCGCTCTGCGCCGGGCCGCCTCGGCCCGTTCCGCGCGCTCCCGAGCCCACTGCTCGCGGCGGATCCGGGCGAGTTCGGCCACGGCGAGGATCGCCACCACCCAGGCGGCGACGACCAGTTCACCGCTCCAGTCGGCCGCCGAATCGTCGGAGGGCGGCAGCCATCGGTACAGCCAGTGGGCAACCAGCAGATGCCCGAGCCACAGGAGCCCGATCGCCGCCCACGCGGCCCGCCGGTGGCCCGCCACGACGGCGGCGAAGAGCGCGAGGGCGACGGGGAGGAAGACAGGCCCGTACGGATAGCCGGCGCCGAGGTAGACCATGGTGCTCGCGGCGGCCCCGAAGACCACCGCCACCGGGTGACTGTTGCGCAGGAGCAGCAGCGAGGTGCCGGCCAGGAGCAGAAGGCGGGCGAAAACGTCGAGGTCGGCCCGGTAGTCGGTCTGTTCCTGGGCGGCGAAGCTGCTGCCGAACTGCACGAACACCGTGACCAGAAGCGTGGACACCCAGGGCAGCCCGCCGCGCGCCGCCCACTTCCACGGCCCGGGCGGGCCGTGCCGCCACGGCGGTCCGCTCCGGGTACGCGTCGGGCGGCCGGTGCGCTGCTGCTCGTCCATGCCGCCACGCTAGACGCCGCGGACGTGCGCCGACGTCAGCCGTGGGAGGTGCGTGGGACTGCTCCCGGTGCAGTACACGCTTCACGGGCGTCGATGACGTCGGGCACGGCTGATGGCGTCAAGGCCGGTGCATGGAGTCGAGGACGGTCGATGGGCTCAAGGACGACCAGTGGGCTCAAGGACGGTCGACGGCACTGACCGCCCGCCGCGCCATGGGATGCGTCCGCACGATCTCGGCCAGTGAGGTGGAGCCCTGCACGATCCGGACGAAGGCGTTCCAGGCGGGCCGGAAGCCGGTGAGCGCCGCGTGCAGCACACCCGGGCGGCGCTCGAAGAACGTGAGCACCCGGCGGCCCATGTTCATCTCGATGCCGAGCCCCGCCTTGACGGCGAAGGCATAGTTGAGGGCCTGCCGGCGGGCGTCCACCGCGTCCTGCGCCTCGGCGATCCGCACCGCCCACTCCCCCGCAAGCCGCCCCGACCGCAGCGCGTACGAGATGCCCTCGCGGGTCCACGGTTCGAGCAGCCCCGCCGCGTCACCACAGACCAGGACGCGGCCGCGCGAGAGCGGCGAGTCCTCGGTGCGGCAGCGGGTGAGATGGCCCGAGGAGACGGCGGGCTCGAAACCGGCGAGGCCGAGACGGCCGATGAAGTCGTCGAGGTAGCGCTTGGTCGCCGCGCCCTCGCCGCGGGCCGCGATCACCCCGACGGTGAGGGTGTCGCCCTTGGGGAAGACCCATCCGTAGCTTCCGGGCAGCGGACCCCAGTCGATGAGGACGCGGCCCTTCCAATCCTCGGCGACGCTCGGCGGCACCGGGATCTCGGCCTCCAGGCCGAGGTCGACCTGGTCGAGCCGAACGCCCACGTGGGCCCCTATGCGGCTCGCGCTGCCGTCCGCGCCGACGACCGCGCGTGCCAGGACCCGCTCGCCGCCCGCGAGGACCACCGCGACCGTGCGCCGGTCGGGCACCTCGGGGCCGTGCTGCTCGACGCGGGAGACGGTGACGCCCGTGCGCAGCTCGGCGCCCGCCTTCTGTGCGGACTCGACCAGTCGCTGATCGAACTCGGGGCGGTTGATCAGTCCGAACAGCATCCGTTGCGAGCGGCGGGTGCGCGCCAGCCTTCCGTCGAGGGAGAAGGTCACCGCGTACACCCGGTCCCTGAGCGGCAGTTCGAACCCGGGCGGCAGGGCATCGCGCGAGGGGCCGATGATGCCGCCGCCGCAGGTCTTGTAGCGCGGCAGATCGGCCTTCTCCAGAAGCAGCACACTCCGTCCTGCGACGGCTGCCGCATGGGCGGCCGAGGCTCCGGCGGGTCCCGCGCCCACCACGACGACGTCCCATACCGCGGGGGTGTCCTCCGAGACGTTTCGCTCCGCGTTCTCGCTGCTCACGATGGACTGCTGCTCCGATCCGGCTGTCTGTGACTGCTCTTCGGCTGCTCTTCGGCTGCTCTTCGGTGGCATCCTACGGCCGTGCGACGGGGCCCCTGTCGCACGGTCGCAACCCACGGGGCGCCCCGAAAGTCCCGTCTGCCGCCTGTGCGAAAATCGGCTCGCGGTCCGCGCGCGATCTTCTGCACTGCGCAGCCCTGCGCACACCGCCCGCACACGTGTATCACCGCGCGTCCGGACCACCGCGGGTTGGGACGACCGTGACCACCGCACACCCGAACAACGTCGCAGCCTTCAGGAGGGTGCTCATGTCGCCGAACACGCCGCAGGACCGGATCGCCGAATCCGTCGCCGAACTGATGCCGCGGGCGCGGCAGGAGCTGGCCGAGCTGGTGGCGTACCGGTCGGTGGCGGATTTCGAGCAGTTCCCGAAGAGCGAGAGCGAGGGCGCGGCGAACTGGGTCGCCGAGGCTCTGCGTGCCGAGGGGTTCACGGATGTGGCGCTGCTCGACACCCCCGACGGCACCCAGTCCGTGTACGGCCTGCTGCCCGGCCCCGAGGGCGCGCCGACCGTCCTGCTGTACGCGCACTACGACGTACAGCCGCCGCTGGACGAACAGGCCTGGGTCACCCCGCCGTTCGAGCTCACCGAGCGCGACGGCCGCTGGTACGGGCGCGGCGCCGCGGACTGCAAGGGCGGTGTGATCATGCACCTGCTCGCGCTGCGGGCGCTCAAGGAGAACGGCGGCATCCCGGTCTCGGTGAAGTTCATCGCCGAGGGCTCCGAGGAGCAGGGCACGGGCGGTCTGGAGCGCTATGCCGAGGCCCACCCCGAGCTGCTCGCCTCGGACGCCGTCATCATCGGCGACAGCGGCAACTTCCGCGTCGGCCTGCCGACCGTGACCTCCACGCTGCGCGGCATGACCCTGGTGCGCGTCGAGGTCGACACGCTGGCCGGGAACCTGCACTCGGGCCAGTTCGGCGGCGCCGCCCCCGATGCGCTGGGTGCGCTGATCCGCATCCTCGACTCGCTGCGCGCCGAGGACGGCTCGACCACCGTCGACGGCCTGGACGGCGCACAGACCTGGGAAGGCCTGCAGTACCCGGAGGACGACTTCCGCGCCGATGCCAAGGTCATCGACGGGGTGGAGCTGACCGGCTCCGGCACGGTCGCCGACCGTATCTGGGCCCGTCCCGCCCTGACCGTCCTCGGCATCGACTGCCCGCCGATCATGGGCGCCACCCCGTCCGTGCAGGCCGGCGCCCGCGCTCTGGTCAGCCTGCGGGTGCCGCCGGGCACGGATGCCGCCGAGGCCACCAAGCTGCTGCGCGCGCACATCGAGGGGCACGCGCCGTGGGGTGCGCGGGTGCGCACGGAGCAGATCGGGCAGGGCCAGCCGTTCCGCGCCGATGTCGCCTCGCCCGCGTACCAGGCGATGGCCGAGGCGATGGCCGTCGCGTACCCGGGTCAGGAGATGCAGTACGCGGGGCAGGGCGGCTCGATCCCGCTGTGCAACACTCTGGACGCGCTGTACCCGCAGGCCGAGATCCTGCTGATCGGGCTGAGCGAGCCGGAGGCGCAGATCCATGCGCCGAACGAGTCGGTCTCGCCGGACGAGCTGCGGCAGCTGTCGGTCACGGAAGCGCTGTTCCTGCAGAACTACGCGGCTTCGAAGGCCTGACCTCCCGGTCTCGCGGCCCTGGGCCCGGTCTCGCCTGCACGGTCCCGCTCCCTTGCCGGGGAGTGGGACCATCCGCGTTCGGCGGCCCGGGTTTGATCCCGGGGGCCGGCCGGAGCACAGTGGATGCAGGCGAGGGAGACGTTCCATGGAGCAGAGCCTCGGCACCGAAACGACGCCGGACACCCCCTATCCGACAGGCGTTCCGGCCTCCAGGTACAGCGGCGCCCCGCGCTCGCGCGCCCGCAGGGCCCACCGGAGCCGCTCGTAGCGCACCGGGGGCAGCAGCAAGGCGGCCTCCGTCTCCGTCACGAACCGGCAGGCGCGCAGCTCGGGGCCGGGCAGCAGGGCGTGCTCGGCGGAGTCGGCGGGGATCCTGCCGCCGTCGAACAGCAGCCGCATCCCGCCGTAGCCGGGCGGCCGCGGCGGCTCCCAGTCGATCACAAGGAGGCGTGGCGTACCGGTCAGCCGCATCCCGGTCTCCTCCTCGACCTCACGGATCCCGCCGGCCACCGGCGACTCGCCCGGCTCCACGACGCCGCCCGGGAACTCCCAGCCCGCCTTGTACGTGGGGTCGACGAGCAGGACCCGGTCCTCCTCGTCGAAGAGCAGGACACCGGCGGCGAGGGTCTCCGCGGAGGGCTCGGGTGTCTGCACGATCTCGCTCACTCCGGCCTCCCCCGTGCGTACCGCCTCCGCGATCCGTTCGGCTGCCTCGCGCGGTGTCAGGGCGCTCGTGTCGACGAGGTGGGCGTCGGCGGTGAGCCAGGTGCCGAGTGCGGTGCGGTAGGGGGCGATGTGCTCCGACGACCATTGCCGCAGGCGTGGTTCGCCGTCGGGGGTGTCGGAGACCTCGCCTCCGGCGATCCGCGCGCGCAGGATCGTTTCCGCCGGGGCGAGCAGCACATGGCGCACGGGGATGCGCCGGGAGGCGAGGCCGCCGAAGATCTCGTCGCGGTACTCCTGGCGCAGCAGCGTCATCGGGACGATCAGGACACCGCCCACCTCGGCGAGCAGCGCGGCGGCGGTGTCCACGACGAGGCGGCGCCACAGGGCGAGGTCCTGGTAGTCGTCCACCTCGGCCAGATGCTTGGGCGGCAGCAGCCTGGGCAGCGCGCCGCCGATGACCTCGGGGTCGAAGAGCGTGCTGTTCGGGATCAGGTCCAGCAGTTCACGGGAGGTGGTGGTCTTTCCCGCACCGAACGCGCCGTTGACCCAGACGATCACGGTTCCCCCTCTTCTGTTGGCCCCCTGAGGCTTGCCCGCTCCACCCTGCCACGTAACCCCGCCGGCTCACCGGCGCCCGGCGCCCGGCTCAGTCCGCGGGCGGCGGGAACGAGGCGCGCAGGGAGAAGGCCCGCTGGGTCGGGCCGTGTTCCCGCAGGTGCAGGAGGCGTTCCCCGGCCTCGTCGACGGACGGGCGGTGGCCGACCGGCACCCACCACAGGGCGGTCACGATCTCGTCGAGCCGGTGGAAGAACTCCCGGCGCCGCCGCAGCAGTTCGCGGTGCCGGCCGGAGTAGATGTAGGCGGTCAGGGTGTCGATATCGCGCCATACCGACAGATTGACCAGGAGGTCGGGCTCGTCGAGGATGCGGAATCCGGTCGCGTCACCGTAGTCGTCCTGCAGCCGCCAGACGAAGCCCTCGGCCTTGTCGGCATCGGCGTTGACGGGTTCGAGCCCTTCGGCGAAATCCTTCAACTGCGCTGAGTCCAGCGGGGCTCGGAGACGTCCTATGTTCACCTGGGCGAGTTCGTACGCGGCGGAGTCGGTCATGCCCGGCACCCTAAGCACCGTCGGGGCGATGTCTCACCGGGTTTCCGAGAAGTGAGATCGCCGCAGGTGCGCGTAAGGGACGCGCGTCCGCCTCACGCGGGTGCCCCCTCCTCCACCCGTGCCCCGCCGGCGAGCGCCGCGGCCGCCGCGCCGATGAGGCCCGCGTCGGTGCCGGTCATCGCGGGTGCGACGGTCAGGTTCTGCACGAAGGAGAGCGTGGCGTAGTCGCGCAGGGCCCGGCGCAGCGGCGTGAACAGCACGTCTCCGGCCTTCGCCACTCCCCCGCCGAGCACGGCGATCTCCACCTCGACCAGCCCGGCCGTCGCCGCGATCGCGGCGGCGAGCGCCTGCGCCGCCCGCGTGAAGGAGGCCTGTGCGACCGGGTCCCCGGCCCGGGCCGCCGCGGCCACGGCCGCCGCCGAGGTGTCGCCGTCAGCGCCCGGCACCCAGCCGCCGTCCAGGGCGCGGCGGGCGATGCCGGGGCCGCCGGCGATCCGTTCGACGCAGCCGCGCGAACCGCACGGGCAGGGATCGCCGTCCAGGTCCACGCTCATGTGCCCGATGTGGCCGGCGTTGCCGGTCGGTCCCGGGTGCAGTCTGCCGCCGAGGACGAGGCCGCCGCCCACTCCGGTGGAGACAACCATGCACAGCGCGTTGTCGTGGCCCCGTGCCGCGCCCTGCCAGTGTTCGGCCGCCGTGATGGCGACACCGTCGCCGATCAGCTCGACGGGCAGGCCGCCGGTGATCCCGCGCACCCGCTCGACCAGTGGATAGGCGCGCCAGCCGGGGATGTTGACGGGGCTGACCGTGCCCCGCGCGGCGTCCACCGGTCCCGCGCTGCCGATCCCCACGGCCCGCACCCGTGCCCAGCGGGGCGCGGCGGCGAGCTCGGCGAGCACCTGCCCGACGGCGCCAAGGACCGTCTCGCCGTCCTCCCGGGCGGGCGTCGGGCGCTGCGCGCGCACGAGGATCCGGCCGTCACCGTCCACGAGGGCACCGGCGATCTTGGTGCCGCCGATGTCGAGCGCGGTGACGAGGTCTTTCTGCATGGGGTCGGCTCCCGGTCGGTGAGTGGGGTGTCCGGCGGAGGTCGCTCCGACCGGCATCCCCTGGGGCTCGGCGAGGCCCGGGAGGCAGATTCTCCGGGTCGCGGAGTCAGGTCGACAGTCTCTCCCGGGATGACAACGTTGTCTAGGCTCTATGCTCGACGCCACACCCTGAGAACAGGACGGCATACGTGGCGCAGACAGCCAGGGGGACCGAGAGCCGCTACGGCAACCGGCCCACGATGAAGGACGTGGCGGCACGGGCGGGAGTCGGGCTCAAGACGGTCTCCCGGGTCGTCAACGGCGAGCCGGGCGTGACCCCCGACACCGAGCGGCGGGTCCAGGAGGCCATCGAGGCGCTGGGCTTCAGGCGCAACGACAGTGCGCGGGTGCTGCGCAAGGGCCGCACCGCGAGCATCGGCCTCGTACTGGAGGATCTCGCCGACCCGTTCTACGGGCCGCTCAGCCGCGCCGTCGAGGAGGTCGCGCGGGCGCACGGGGCCCTGCTCATCAACGGTTCGAGCGCCGAGGACCCGGAGCGCGAGCGGGAGTTGGTGCTTGCTCTGTGCGCACGCCGGGTCGACGGACTCGTGGTGATTCCCGCCGGCGGGGACCACCGCTATCTGGAACCGGAGATCAAGGCCGGGGTGGCCACGGTGTTCGTGGACCGGCCCGCGGGGCGGATCGAAGCGGACACCGTACTTTCCGACAGTTTCGGCGGGGCGCGGGCGGGCGTCGCACACCTGATCGCACACGGCCACCGGCGGATCGGCTTCATCGGTGACCAGCCGCGCATCCACACCGCCGGCGAGCGCCTGCGCGGCTACCGCGCGGCGATGGAGGAGGCCGGTCTGCCCGTGGACGAGGGATGGCTCGCGCTGGGCACGACCGATGCGGAGCGGGTCCGCGGCGCGGCCGAGGCGATGCTGTCCGGGCCCGAGCCGGTGACGGCCGTCTTCGCGGGCAACAACCGTGTGACCGTCACGGTCGTACGGGTCCTCGCGGGCCTATCCCGCCCGGTCGCCCTCGTCGGCTTCGACGACTTCGAGCTTGCGGATCTGCTGGATCCGGGGGTGACCGTGATCGCCCAGGACGCGGCGGCGCTCGGGCGGACCGCGGCAAAGTGCCTGTTCCGGCGGCTCGACGGCGATCAGGACGTGCCTCCCGAGCGCTTCGAACTCGCCACGCGCCTGATCGCGCGCGGCTCCGGCGAGCTGCCGCCCGCCGGGTAGGCCCGTTTCGGAGGTGGATCGATGTCCTGGCCGGGTGTCACGGTGGTGGATGCGTGTGTACGGCGCGACGGCCGGGGCGGCAGTCCCACGGCCGTCGCCGACGACGACCCCGCGGCGACGGATGCGCACCGGCGTGCGCTCGCCGCCGCGGCCGGTACCTCGCATGCTGCGTTCCTCGGTGCGGAGCGGACGCCGGACGGTGGCCGGCCGGTCCGGTTCTTCACCGCCGCCGCCGAACTGCCGGGCTGCGGCCACGGCACCGTGGCCGCGCAGGCCGTGCGGCTGGCCTGTGCCGCCCGTGGCGAGCTGAACGACCGCCAGCACACCGGCGGGCGCACCTTCGACACCTTCGCGATCCGCCGCGCGGCCGGCATCGAGGTGTGGTTCGACCAGGGGCTCGTCGCGCTGCGTCACCCGGCGGCCGGGGAGCGCGCGGCGGTCGTCGCCGCGCTCGGGCTCACCGCCGACGATGCGCATCCGGCGGGCGCGCCACGGATCGCCTCGCCCGGCGCACCCCGCATGCTGGTGCCGGTCCGCGACCGGTCGGCGCTGCTCCGGGTCCGCCCCCATCTCGGCAGGCTGACTGCGGCCTCCCGGCGGTTCGGGCTCCTCGGCTGTTTCGTGTACGTACCGCCGGTGGCCGGCCGGCCGGGCGCGGCGCGGATGTTCGCGCCGGCGATCGGTGTCGACGAGGACGTCGCCAACGCCAACAGCACCGGCTGTCTGGCCGCCCACCTGCTCGACGCGTCAGGGGCGCGGACGCTCGCGATCGAGGTGGAGCAGGGTGACAGCCTCGGCCGGCCCGCCTCCGTACTCGCTTCGGCCCGCAGCACACCGGCGGGCATCACGACCCGGGTCGGCGGGCTTGCGGTGATCCGTGACGGACACCGCCACCGGGGCCCCGGGGCGTGACGGCAGACTTCAGCAGACGGGCAGCCCCGGTACGGGCGAGTCGTTGTCGCCGCCCTCGATGTACACGACGCTGACCCAGACGTTGGTGTTCCTGCTGTCGTCGTCGGTCTTCGCCCACCAGACGTTCGTCCACTCGCCGTAGGTCTCGCGGCGGCCCAGGTTGGACTGGCAGTAGAAGTAGTTGGTGCCCGCGTAGAGGGTTCCGGCCTCCGCGCCGGAGGGCTTGTAGGACTTGGCCGTACGCCAGACCTGGCAGTTGTACCTGCCGCCGCCGATCGAGTCGCAGACGGGCGCCGGCTCCCCGCCGCCGCTCGTGCCTCCCTCGTTCGTACTTCCGCCGCTCGTGCCGCCGCTGGTGGTGCTGCCGCCGTCGGAACCGCCCGAGGACGAACCGCCGGAGCCGGAGCCCTCGGTGGTCGAACCGCCGCTCGAACCGCCCGTGGAGCCGCCGCTGTCCGAGCCGCCCGAGCCGCCCGAGGACGAGCCCGAGGTGGTGCCGCCGTCGGAACCGCCCGCCGGGACCGAGGCCTTCGGTGCGGATGTGCCGCCGTCCTCGGACTTGCCGGGTGAGGGGGACTTGCTGTTGCCGGGCGAGGCGGCGTCCGTGGTGGGCGCCTTGTCCTCGGACGACTCCGTGGTGGAATCCGCGGCGTTCCGGTCCGAGGCCGAGCTCCCCTTCGTACCGAAGCCGTCGAGGAGGACGAAACCGCCGCCCGCGGCCGCGATCACGGCGACGACCGCGGCCGCCACCAAGGCCGCGCGGCCTCTGCTGCGCTGCTGCGGCGCGGGCCCGGTGCCCACCGGAGCAGTGGCGGCCACGACGGGCTCGTACTGCTGTGGTGGCTGAGGCTGCTGTGCTGGGTGAGGCTGCTGTGGCGGCTGCTGCGGTTGCCAGGCCGCCGGGCCGAAGCCCGGCGGCACCGGGCCGGGACGGCTCAGCTCGGTCGGTACGGAGCCCTCGGCGGGCGTGGGCGGCGCGGGAGCCGCATCCGGCGCGGAACCTTCCGCGGGCACCTGCCCCTCAGGCATGCCGCCGGACCCCTGCCCCTCAGGCATGCCGCCCGTTCCCGCCGCCGGTGCGCCCCCGGGCGCCGCGTCCGCGACCGCCCGCAGCAGCCGCTCCGCGCTCTCCGCGTCCGGACGCCCCTGGGGGTCCTTCGCCATCAGCTGCAGCAGGACGGGGGTGAGCGGACCGGCCCGTACCGGCTCCGGCAGCGGCTCGACCACGATCGCGGTCAGCGTCGACCAGGTGGACGTACGGCGGAACGGCACCGAGCCCTCGACCGCTCCGTACAGCGTCGCGCCGAGCGCCCAGATGTCGGAGGCGGGCCCCGGGTCGTTGCCCTGGGCGCGTTCGGGCGCCAAGTAGTCGAGCGAGCCGACGAGTTCGCCGCTGCGGGTCAGATGGGTGGCGGAGCCGTCGCCGGGGTCCTCCATGGTCGCGATGCCGAAGTCGGTGAGCAGCACCCGGCCGTCCGCGGCGAGCAGGATGTTGCCCGGCTTCACGTCGCGGTGCAGCACGCCGACGCGGTGCGCGGCGGCCAGCGCCCCCATCACCTTGGCGCCGATCGCGGCCGCCTCGCGCGGCTCGAGCGTGCCGCGTTCACGCAGCACCGTGTCGAGCGAGGGGCCGTCGATCAGTTCCATGACGATCAGCGGGCGGCCCTCGGCCTCCACCACATCGTGCACGGCGACCACTCCGGGATGACGCACCCGGGCCGCCGCCCTCGCCTCCCGCTGCATCCGCAGCCGCAGCGAGGAGAGTTCCGGTGCCGCGGCGTCCGCATAGGTACGCAGTTCCTTGACCGCCACCTCACGCCCGAGCACCTCGTCGTACGCGCGCCACACGACGCCCATGCCGCCGCGGCCGAGCCGCGCGAGTATCCGGTACCGCCCCGCGAGCACCCGCCCCTCGCCGGAGTTCTCCCCCGTTATTTCCCCCGAAGACACCACTGCCCCGTCCGTCGTCGCTCTTCAATTGGCGTACAGAGTACGGGGCAGCGGGGTGCTCCTCGCGTGGCGGTCCCGGTCCTGCGCAGCCGGAGGTTCCTCGTCTTTTTGTCACCTCCTGCGTCGGCTATGCTCGCGCCGCGTACGAGGTCTGCTCTCTGCCGGGTTCGGTTGCTCTACGGGGGATTCAGTGGAACCGAGGACCGCACACGCGACGGAACCGGCCGCGGCGGAACCGGCAGCGACGGAACCGGCCGCGGCGCAGGTGCGCTTCAACGTCCTCGGACCGCTGGAGGGGTGGTACGGCGAGGAGCGTCTGCGGCTCGGCGGAGCGATTCAGGAGCGTGTGCTGGTCGCCCTGCTCCTCGAGGCCGGCCGCGTCATACCCGTCTCCCGCCTGGTCGCCGCCGCCTGGGACGAGGAGCCGCCCGCGACCGCCTTCCACCAGATCCGTAAGGCCGTCGCCGATTTGCGGAAACGTATCCCCGCAGGCAGTCGGACGCTGATGACGGACGGGCCCGGCTACCGGGCGGTGGTGGGACCCGCACAACTCGACCTGAGCGAGTTCGACGCACGGACGAAGGCGGCCAAGGAAGCGGCCCGCCAGGACCGCTCGGTCGAGGCGGTCGGGCTGCTCGGCTCGGCCCTGGCGCTGTGGCGGGGCCCGGTGCTCTCCGGCCAGGGCGGACAGGTCATCGAGGCGGCGACGGTGGCCCTGGAGGAACGGAGACTGGCGGCATACGAGCAGTCCTTCGAACTGCGGCTCTCGCTCGGTGAGGGCAGCGACCTCGTCTCCTCGCTTCGCGAACTGGTGGAACTGCACCCGATGCGGGAGACCCTCCGGGGCCAGCTGATGCGGGCCCTGTACCGGACGGGACGACAGGCCGACGCGCTCGAGGAGTACCGCACGGTCCGTACCCTGCTCGCGGATGAACTCGGCGTCGATCCGGGCCCGCAGCTCAGCAAGGTCTACGAGGACATCCTGCGGGAGAGCCCGGAACTCCTCCCGCCGGGTCCCCAGACGAGCCCGCAGGGAGCCCGGCCGGAACCGCCCCCCGCCGCGAAGCCCCGCGACCTGCCTTGTGACCTGCCGGACTTCACCGGAAGGGAGGGCGAACTGCGCCAGCTGACCGGCTGGGTCCGCGCGGCCGACGACGGGGCCTGCCCACGGGCCACCACCATCGTGGCGATCGACGGAATGGGGGGCAGCGGCAAGACCGCCCTGGCGGTGCGGGCAGCGCACCTGCTCGCGGCGGGCTTTCCCGATGGCCAGGTCCATGTCGACCTGCGCGGCTACACACCGGGGGAACAGCCCGTCCCGGCGATGACCGCGCTCGGCAGGTTGCTGCGGGCCATGGGCGTCCCCGGCGAACGGCTCCCGGACGACCTGCCGGGGCGCACCGCCCTGTGGCGGGCCACGCTGGAGGGCAGACGCGTGCTTCTGCTGCTGGACAACGCGGTGGACGTGAAGGACGTCGTGCCGCTGCTGCCCGACTCTCCGGGGTGTCTGACCCTGGTGACCAGCCGGGTGCGCCTGGTCGATCTGGACGGAGCGGCCTGGCTGTCCCTCGGGATGATGGCGCGGCAGGACAGCGCCGCACTGGTGGCGAACACCGTGGGCGCCGAACGGGTGGCTGCCGAGCCGGAGGCCGCCGAGGAGCTGGCGCGGCTGTGCGGTTACCTGCCGCTCGCGCTGCGTATCGCCACCGCCAAGTTCCGTAAGCGCCCGCGGTGGACGGTGCGCTATCTCGTCGACCGGCTCCGCGACGAGACGCGCCGGATGGAGGAGCTCTCCCTGGGAGAGCGCAGCGTCGCGGCCACGCTGCGGCTGTCGTACCAGGTGCTCGACGAGCGGTGCCGGATCGCGTTCCGCCGTCTGGCGCTGCACCCCGGCGAGGAGATCGACACCTATTCCGCAGGGGCGCTGCTCGGCACCGAGGCGCAGGAAGCCGAGGACATACTGGAGACCCTCCTGGACGCTCATCTGCTCCAGCAGCCGGACATCGGGGTGTACTCCCTGCACGATCTGGTGCGCAGCTTCGCCCGGGGCCTGAACGAAGCGGCGGAGGGTCAGGACGAAGCCGCCGTCGTCCATCTTCTCGACTACTACCTCGGCAGTACGGAACTGGCCTGCGGCTTACGCTTTCCGGGTTGGCGGTACCGCTCCACCGGTCTCGACCGGCCCGTGGCCGAACTGCCCCCGATGGCCTGTGCCGAGGAGGCCGAGGACTGGTTCCGGCGCGAGCACAACACACTGTTCGCAGCCATCTCGCTCGCGTTGGCACGCGGTCACGACCGGCATGCCGTCTGGCTGGTCCGCAATCTCAGTTTCCGGCTCAACGCCCACGGCTACCTGGAGGAGTTCGCGGAACTCGGCCGGCTCTCGGTGGCCGCGGCGCGTCGCCTCGGCGATCTCATGCTGGTGGGTCTGAGCCTGACCAACCTGAGCGTCGCCTGCTGGAAGCTGGGCAAGCTCACCGAGGGTGTCAAGGTCGCCGAAGAAGGCTGGAAGGTGGCCCGGGAACTCGGCGATCGGCGGACCGAGGCACACAGCGAGAGCGTCCTCGGCCAATACCACAGCCTGCTCGGCCGGTTCCCCACCGCGCTGAAGTGGCTGGAGCGGGCCGTCGCCGCCGAACGGGAACTGGAATCACCCCGGGACGAGGCCGAATGCCTCACCCTGCTCAGCGCGCTCTACGAGCGGTGGGGCCGCTACGAGGAAGCCGTGGACGCCGCGAGCCGGGCCCTGGATCTCGCGCGGCGGTTCGGCCACGGTGAGATCGAATGGGTGGCACTGACGGACCTCGCCCTGGCGCTCATCGGCCTGGAGGAGTTCCACGAGGCCGACCGATGGCTTGCGGCCGCCCGCGCACGGTGTTCGGAGCACCATGAGCCCGGACAGGCCGCGATCACCCTGACCCTGTCCGCGCTGACCGCGCATCACCTGGGCGACCGGGCCGGAGAGGCCGCGTACGCCGAGCAGGCGCGGCCGTCGATCGACGCGACCGTCTCTCCGCTGCGTACGGCCAAGGCCGAGAATCTGCTGGGCCGGCTGCTGAGCCGGCAGGGACGGCACGAGGCGGCGCTGGACGCGCACACCGCGGCGTACGAGATAGCCGCGCCGCTGAAGTACCGGGTGGTCGAGGCCTACGCCTTGCTGGGCATGGCCGATGCGGCTCTGGTGCTGGGCGACGCGGAGACCGCGGGACGTCACCGTCGGACGGCCGAGGAATGGTTCGCCGCCGTGGGCGTGGAACCGGGGCGCCGACGCGGCTGAGGACCGGCCGGCGGACAGGCCCTGACAGCACGGTCACCGGCGGATGACCGCGGGTCCCCGCTCCTCCGCGAGCACGATCCCGCCGGTCCGCGCGTCCTGCGGCTGGGGCACGGCCTGCAGGGCACCGAGCGAGAGGCCGACGATGGCGGTGAGCAGTGCGGCGAGCCGGGTGGCCTTGCGTCCCATGGTTTCTCCTCCGTGGTCGTTCGCTCTTCGTGGACCACAGATTGCTCGGACCGATTCCCGAAGCGTTCCCGGTCTGTTCCCGCCCGGGGTGCGGAACCGGTAACGGCACCGTCGCCCGCCGGGCGAGCGCTGTGTCACTCGGCATCGACACCGGTCGTGCAGGACACCACCTGGGGGCCCCGGTCGGTCAGCACCACCTCGACCAGGGCCCCGCCGTCCGCGTGTCCCATCAGGTCGAGCAGCGCGAGGGCGGCCGAACGAAGCTCCACCCGCGCCGCTTCGGAGGGCGGGCCGGAGCCGTGGGGACCGATGCCGGTCACCGTGTGCATGCCGGAAACCGACTGCACTTCGACCACATGCGTCGTCCCGTCGGGGCGGACACCACGGGACGCGGAGGGGGCGGCGGCACTGCCCGCCCACTGTTCGGTGGCGGCAAGTTCCTCGAGAGGGAGGACCGGCTCGGCGTCGTGCCGGCCGTCGTCCGCGGAGCGATGGTCCATGCTGTTGCTCCTCAAAGCCGGCGGAAAGGGGGACCGAAGGGGAGGGCGACGGGGATGTCCTGGCACGGCGCGACCTGGCCGGCTCCCTCGCCCGCGGCACCCAGACTCGCTCCCGGCCGCCCCGGACGTGAAGGGATGTCGGGTCTTCTGCCGGTCGTTTGCCGCCTGGCGGGCCTGGTCCGGTCCGGCCGCTCCCGGCAGGCTGCCCGTACGGCGCAGGACGCCGCCGGTACACCGGCGCGTCATCCGAGGAAGGAAGAGGGAGACGACGTGACAGCAAGCCGGAACAACCGCTGGATCACCGGCCGGCAGGCGCGGGGCGAGGTACACACCAGGCTCATCTGCATCCCGCAGTCGGGGGGTGGCGCCGGAGTCTTCTCACGCTGGCGGGGACGACTGCCGGAGGGCGTGGAGCTGGCACCGGTCGAACTCCCGGGCCGCGGGACCCGACGGGAGGAGACCATGCCCGACGGCTTCGACACGGTCGCCGACGCGCTGTACGAGGGGCTGCGCGGTGAGTTCAACCTTCCCTACGCCCTGTTCGGGCACAGCTTCGGCGGAATGCTCGCCTACGAGGTGGCGCGGCGGGCCGAACAGGAGGGCATCCGCCGGCCGCTCGCGGTCTTCGTCTCCGGGACGCGCGCCCCGCATGTGCCGCACCGGCGGTTCGTCGCGGATGCCGACGAACGCGTGCTCACCGACTGGCTCTCCGGCTGCGGCGGCCTTCCCGCCGAGTTGTTCGAGTTCCCGGACTTCCTCCGCGAGATCCTCCAGGTCGTGCGTACGGACCTGCGGCTCGCGGAGTCGTACGCCGTGGTGGACCCCGTCCCGCTGACCGCGCCGCTCCACGCCTTCGCCGGGGCGGACGACGTGGTGACGCCGCCCGGAGAACTGGCGGCCTGGCAGCGCTGCGGCGGCTCCGGCTTCACCGTGACGACGCTGCCGGGCAACCACGACTTCCCGTACACCGCGGCCGCCGAGCTGATCGCCGCGATGGAGCCTGCACTGACCCGGGTCGCCCGGGTCGGATGACGGCGTCCGCTTCGGCCGGGGTCCGGGCCCGCGGTACGGAGACGGGACGCGGACGGGAACGGGACCGGGGACGGTGCAGTCAGTCGCCGCTCCCCGGTTCGCGGTGAGCGGCATCGCCTTCTCACCGGAGTGTGTACTACATGGTCCAGAACTCGCTCACCCGGCTGCGTCTTCTCCGTGGATACACGCAGGAGGAGCTGTCCGAGCTGTCCGGAATCAGCGTCCGGACGATCAGAAACCTCGAACGCGGGCAAGTACACAAGCCCCGGCGCAGTTCCGTGGAGATGCTGCTCACGGTCCTCGACCCCGAGTGGCGCCGGGAGGGCTCGGACGGGACCGGCGGGCGTCCGGCCGGGCCGGATTCCGCAGGGGGCCTGGCCTGGGCGGAACTCCTCGGTCAGAACAGACCCGTGTGGCGTGGCCCGCGACCGGTCCGGTCGTCACTGATCGGGCGCGGCCCCGATGTCCGGCGGCTCGAGGCGTTGGTCGGTGAACAGCAGATCGTCGCCGTCACCGGGGCGGCCGGGATCGGCAAGACGAGGCTGGCGCAAGCCGCCGCCGAACTCTGCGGTCCGGCCTTTCCCGACGGTGTGGCCGTGGTCGAGCTGGGCCGCATACCGGGAGAGGACCGGCTGGATCCGGACGAGTCCCTGGAACTCGCGGCGCTCGCCCTCGAGGAGGCGTTCGGAGACCGGCGGCCGGCGGCCGGGCGCCAGGCGCTGGTCCTGCTCGACAACGCGGAGCACCTGCCCACGACGACGGCCCGTCTGGTGGAGCGTCTTGTCACGCAGAATCCGCGGACCCATCTGCTGGTCACCTCCCGGCAGGTTCCGGAACTCACCGGGGCCACGGTCTGGGAGGTGCCGTCGTTGACGCCCGAGGCGGCCGTCGACCTGCTCCTCGACCGCCTCGGTTCGGTGTGTCCCCGGCTCGACCTGTCCGGCGCCCGGCAACTGCTCGACGTGCTGTGCGGGGAGCTCGACCGGCTCCCCCGGCTGGTGGAGTTCGCGGCGCACCGCCTTCGGGGGGTGCCGCTGGAGACGCTGGTGTCCGACAGCCGGGTGCTTGCCACCCTCGGCTCGGCGGACCGGTCCCTGCTGCCTCATCAGCGGTCCCTCGCGGCCAGTGTGCAGTGGAGCCTCGGGCTTCTCGAGGAAGGCCACCGCAGTCTGCTGTCCCGCCTTGCCTCATCCGGCGAGCACGCGTCGGCCGAGATCCTGTGGGACGTGCCGGCGGACGCCCGCGACGTGCACGCGGTGGACGGTCTCGCCAGGCTGGTCGACACCTCCCTCGTCCAGGTGGACCGCGGGGGCGTGTACCGGTACCGGGTGCTGCGCCATGTGCGTACGGTCCTCACCGCATCCGGGGTCGCGGCCGGTGAGCGGGTCGCCCTGTCCGCCTGAACCCGTACGGCACACGGCGCCCGCGCGGCAGACCGGTGTGGGGGGGCGATCCCGGCTCAACGGGATCGCCCCCCACTCTGTCCGGTCCACGCGGCCGATGTGGTCACACCTTCTCGGCGACGGGTGCGGCGGCGTCTTCGGCGGTTCCGGGGACGAGATCCAGTTCGGTCAGCTCCTCCACCGGCGTACGCAGAATGTTCAGCGCGGGCGAGAGGGACACGGCCACACAGAGCGGGACCATGACGACGAGCAGCGTCAGGATGCCCCCCTGTACTCCGAAGACGACCACCAGGAGGCCGGCGAGCATCGGGCCGAGCCACTCCAGCGAGTACGCGCCGAAGCGGTTCACAGCGGCGACCCGGCCGAGGAGCCGGTCGGGAACCATCTGCATCACGTAGGTCTGCAGCACGACGTTCAGCGGCACGGAGGCGAATCCCGCCAGCGCGACGATCACGGCGATCTGCCACACCTCCGGTGCCAGGGCGGTGAGCAGCAGGCCCACCGTGAACGCCACGATCGCCACCGATATCAACTGCCGGGCCGGGACGTGCTTGACGAGCATCGGCGCCGCCAACGCGCCGGCCAGGGCCCCGCCCACCGCCAGCCCGGTGACGGCGCCGATGGTGGCGGCGCCGCCGCCGCGCTCGCCGACCACGGCGACGAGCAGCAGCATGAACGCCTGGTCGATCATGTTGAGCACCGCGGCCATGATCACCACGAAGCGCAGGAACGGCTGGCGCCGTACGAAGCCGATGCCCTGCCCCACGTCCTTCACCATCGAGGTCCGCGGTGCGTCCGCGTCCCGGTCCGGGCCGAGTGGCCTGCGGATGAAGAGGGCACCCACGGCGGCGAGGACGAACGACACGGCATCGAAGAGGAACGGGATGCTGCGGCCCGCCGCGAAGAGCACGCCGCCCAACGGCGGGCCGGCCAGCTGTGCCGCCATGTCACGGCTCATCGCCTGTCCGTTCGCGCTCGCCAGCTGGTCCTTGCGGACGAGCCGGCGCAGTGCGGGAGTGGTGGCGCCGAGAACGACTCCCGAGCACAGGCCGCTCAGCAGCGCGGCCACGGCGAGCAACGGAACCCGGGCGATGTTCTCGTGCGCCAGGAAGGCCACCGTGCCGAGCAGGACCGCCTGCGCCAGGGGCCCGGCGATCAGCGTCGCCCGGCGCGAGAACCGGTCCGCGATCACCCCGCCCCACAGGGTCATGACGAGCACACCGAACAGGTTCGCCGAGCCGATGAATCCGGCCTGGCCGACCGAGCCGGTGAGGTGGAGAACGAGCAGGGGGTAGGAGATCGCCGAGACGCTCGTACCCAGAGCCGAGCACGTGTTGCCGATCCACCACCCCACATAGTCGCGGTTGCGCCACAGCGATGTGGCGGAGCCCTTGTCTTCGTGCCGCTGCATCGGCTCTCCCTCGTCGTGAATCCCGCCTCGGCGAGATGGCGTCCGAGTGATGCTGGCACCCGTCTCCGCCCGGCCCCAGGCAAGGCCGGAGGCAGGTTCCGGTGCGGAAGCTGCCGGGGCTGCTGCCTGGCCGGGGCCCGGCGATCAGCGTCCAATCGGCATGGTGTCGCCGGCCCCGGCGACCCGGGGAAGCGGCCGGCCGACGGCCCTCCCCGACCCACTGCGTGCTGGAGGCTGCCCCGTGGTTGTCGAGGCTCTTGTGCCCCCTCGGCCCGACACGGCCGTGGACTCGGTCGACCTGTCGGACCCCGAGACGTTCGTCCGTCATGACCTGACCGCCTTCTGGCGGAGGCTGCGCCGGGAGCGCCCCGTCCACTGGCATCCTCAGGCCGAGGGCCGCCGGGGGTTTTGGGTGGTGAGCCGGTACGAGGACGTCATGTCCGTGTACCGCGACGCCCGCAACTACACCTCCGAGCAGGGGAATGTACTGGTCACCCTGCTGGCCGGCGGGGACAGCGCAGCCGGCCGGATGTGCGCGGTGACCGACGGGAGCAGGCACCGCCAGATGCGCAACGCGCTGCTGAAGGCGTTCGCCCCGCGTGCCATGGAAGGCGTTCAGCGCCGTATCAGGGCCAACACGTTCCGGCTCGTGCGGGACGCGGTCCGCAGGCAAGAGGTCGACTTCGCCGCCGAGATCTCCGAGTTCGTTCCCATCCTGACCATTTCCGATCTGCTCGGAGTACCCCACGGCGACCGGGAGTTCCTGCTGTCGCGGACCCGGGCCGCGCTCAGCGCGGACACCGCCGGCCAGTCCGCGCAGGACGCCTGGTCGGCCCGGAGCGACATCCTGCTCTACTTCGCGGACCTGATGGAACAGCGCCGTGGCCGGGACACCGACGATGTGATCACCGTGCTCACCAACACGATGGTGGACGGGCGCCCGATGGACCGGGACGAGGTGGTGCTCAACTGCTACAGCCTCATCCTCGGCGGTGAGGAGACCAGTCGGCTCACGATGAACGACGTCGTCCACCGGCTGGCCCATGACAAGGAGCAGTGGCGGCGGCTGCGGGAGGGCGCGGTCTCGCTGGACTCGGCCTGTGAAGAGGCCCTGCGCTGCGCCACGCCGACCATGCACTTCGGCCGGACCGCGGTCAACCGGATGGAACTGGCCGGCCAGGTGATCGAGCCCGGGGACATCGTGACCCTGTGGCACTCCTCCGCGAACCGGGACGAGCGCGTCTTCGACGACCCCGAGGTCTTCGATCTGGGGCGCACCCCCAACAAGCACCTGACGTTCGGGTACGGGCCGCACTTCTGCCTCGGCGCCCATCTGGCCAGGGTCGAGGTGAAGGCCCTGCTCGCGGCGCTGCGCACCTTCGCCCGCGACCTCGAGGTCGTCGGAACGACCCGGCGCTTCCACTCGAACTTCCTCACCGGATACAGCTCCCTGCCCGTCCGGTTCACGCCGGACGAGACCCGCGCCGCCGCGGCCACAGCCACCACTACCACCACCGCCACGGCCACGGCCACGGCCACAACCACCGCCACCGCCACCGCCACCGCCACCGCAGCGAAGGACAGCCACCATGCCGCACGTTGAGACCCCTCGTCCTGCCGCACCGCTGGGCGCGGTCACCGAAGTGAGCCGCGCCCAGGAGGGCATGCTCGCCGTGGAGGACTTCCTCACCGGTAGGCCGTCACCGTTCCACGTACTCAACAGCGCCGAGATCACCGGACCGCTCGACGTCGGCCGGCTCTCCGCCGTGCTGGAGACGCTGGTGCGGAGGCACCGGGCCCTGCGCACGGTGTTCGTCCGCGACCCGGAGACCGGCGCGCTCGGCTGCCGGACCGTGCCGGACGCCCGGCCGAGGATCATCACGCAGGACCTGCCCGAGGCGGGCTCCGCGGGCGATGTGCGGGAGCTTGTCGACCGGCTGCTGACACCGATGGCCCCCCGGTTGCTGCGGCCGTTCGCCGAACCGCCGGTGGTCTTCGTGGTGACCGAGGCCGGCGAGCACCGCTGGGTGCTCTCGGTCCTCGGCCACCATGCCGTGCTCGACGGTTTCAGCCTGGGACTTCTCTGGCAGCAGATCGCCTCCGGCTACGCGACCGCCGAGGACGAGGCCGGTGACGCGGCCGAGGCGCCCGGCATGGAGGTCTTCCTCGCGGAGGAGCAGGCTCTCGGCGCCGCGGAACGCGCCGCAGCGGTCGAGGCACGCGCCGGTCTTCTCGCCCGGTGGCCCTCCGTCACGGAGATACCCGGCGAACTGCCGCGTCCCGCGGTTCGTACCTTCGCCGGGGCCCGGCTTCCGTTCACGCTCGGGGAGGCGGCCGAGGCGGGCTGCCGACGGCTGGCCGCCGCCGCCCGGGTGAGCCGGAACGTGGTTCTGCTCGCGGCCTGGACCCTGGCCGTCGCCCGGCAGGCCGGGACCGACCGGATGGTCATGGGGGTGCCCACGCTCGGCCGTACCTCCGAGTCGGCGATGCAGGTCGTCGGCGGAGCCACCGGGCTCGACGCCATCGCCTGCGACCTTCCGGACGACATCGACGTGGCGGAGTATCTGCGCCGCACGGCCCGCGCCAGCCGGGAGCCGCTGCGGTACAGCGGTGTCGCCTTCGAGGACATCGTCGCCGCGCTCGACGCCGGCGGAGACCTCGGCCGCAATCCCCTGGTGCAGTTCGTCTTCGCCGCCCAGAACTCGGTGGTGCCGGAGGTGCTCACCGCCGACGGCCTCCGCTTCGACATCCGGGTCGGGCACACCGGCGGCACGATGTACGACGCGATGCTGCACGTCATGCGGTGGGGGCAGGCCCCCCGGCTGGAACTGGAGTACGCCACCGACGTGCTGACCTCCGGGGAGGCGGCCAGGCTCGCCGTGGGCTTCGAGCAGGCGCTGACCGACATGGCGACGGCACCCGACCGTCCGCTCGCCGAACTCACCACGGTCACCGAGCGGCAGCGCCGTCTGCTGGAGCGCTGGGGGCATGGGGCACGGGACGACGAGCGTACGGGACTGTGGCAGCTGGTCGAGCAGAGTGCCCGGCAGCACCCGGAAACGGTGGCGGTGCGCGACCGGGACGGCCGACGGGCCGTCACCTACCGGCAGCTGATGGCGGCCGTGGACGCTCAGTCGGCGCTCCTGGCGGAGGCGGGGGTGGGCGTGGGCGACTGCGTGGCGCTCGCCCTCCCCCGGTCCGCCGAGGAGATCGTGGCGGTTCTCGCCACGCTCCGGATCGGCGCCTGTTACGTGGGCGTGGATGCGGAGAGTCCGGCCGCGACGATCGCCTCGACCCTCGCCCAGGCCGGCGTGCGGGTGGTGCTCGGTACCGCGGACCGGCTCGACGCCCTCGACGCCCTCGACGAGGGTGCCGGCGAACGGACCACGATGGCGGTGGTGGATCCGCTGGCTCCCCCGGCGACCGCCTCCGTGCCCGCGGCTCCCGCGCACCCGGACCGTACCGCCTGCCTGGGCTTCACCTCGGGTACCACCGGGACGCCGAAGGGGGCCATGGTCCCGTGCCGCGGTGTCGTACGGCTCGCCCGGGACGCAGGCCTGGTGCTGCCCCGCGCGCGAGCACGGTTCGTGCGGCTGGCACCGCTGGCCTTCGACGCCTCCACCCTGGAGATCTTCACGCCCCTGCTCGCCGGGGGCACCGTCGAGGTCTATCCCGAGGGCCATGTGGCACCGGACGAGATGGCCGCCTTCCTCGAACGCCACCGGGTGACCGGCATGTTCCTCACCTCGGGCCTGTTCCGCCTGGTGGTCGACTACCGTCCGGACGCCTTCCGCGGCATGGTCCAGGTCCTCACCGGAGGCGACGCCATCTCGCCGCCGCACGTCGAGGCCCTGCTCACGGCATGCCCCGGCGTACGCGTCAGCAACGGATACGGCCCCACCGAGTGCACCACCATCACCGCCACCTTCCACATCGACGACCCCTCGGAGATCGGGGAGTCGGGGCTGCCGATCGGCAGGCCCATCCGGAACACCGACGTACGGGTGGTCGGCACCGGCGGGCACCCGGTCCCGCCGGGCTCGCCCGGCGAACTGATCGTCTACGGCCCCGCCGTCGCCTCCGGGTACGTGGCCAGGCCCGAGGAGACCGCCGCGGCCTTCGGGAGGGACGGTGACGGCAGGCGCTTCTACCGCACGGGCGACCTGGTGCGGTGGGATTCGACGGGGAACCTCTGGTTCCTCGGCCGCCGGGACCGGCAGGTCAAGATCCGCGGCTTCCGGGTCGAGACGGAGAGCATCGTCGAGGCGCTGCGCCGGCAGCCCGGAGTTCGCGACGCGACCGTGATCGTGGTGCCGGCGGGCAACGGTGACAAGCAGCTGCTGGCCGGCGTGGTCGGGGACGGTGCCGCGCTGCGGACCGGTGATCTGCGCTCCGCGTTGGCCCGGGTCCTGCCCTCCTACGCGCTGCCGCATCTGTGGGCGGTGGTGGACGCACTCCCGCTGCGCAAGAACGGAAAACTCGACACCGCCGCCCTCACCTCGGCGGCGGCCCCGGCCGGACGGGCACAGGAGGAGGAACCCGCCCCGACGGCGTCCGCGCCGCACGGCCGCGTCCACGAGGAGCCGGAACCCGAGGACGCCGCCCAGGCTCCGGTGTCCTCGGACCACGAGGAGGTCATCGCCCGGGCCTGGCGCAAGGTCCTCGGTCACCAGGACTTCGGCAGGGACGACTGGTTCCTCGACGTCGGCGGGGACTCGCTCAGCATGATCCGCGTGTACGCCATCCTCAACGCGGCCCTGCCGGAGAGGAACCTGACCGTCGAGGACCTCTACACCTGCGCCACCATCAACGAGCTGGCCGCCCATCTCCGTTCCGCCGAGACCGTACCCGCCTGACGAGGAGGAAGGAATCCGCGTGATGACCACCTATCAGGCCCCGCCGTCCCGGCCGCGCGCCGATACCACCGCCGCGGCAGCGGTGCCGGGCTCCCCGTCGGCCCTCCCCCCGGTCACCGCCGAGCACCACCGTGCCGGGCTGGCCGCCCTCGCCGGGCTCCTGAGGCGCTGCGGCTTCGACGCGCCCCGCGCCGCCCGGCTCCTGCGGGCCCGGGACCCGGAGCACCTGCTCAGCAACCCGGCCCGGTACGCGTTCTTCGGCGACCGGGACCGGCCGGCCCCCGACATCGCCCCCACGGCCGTACTGACCTCCCTGTTCCTGCTCAACCGTCCCGTCCCGGCGGACTGGGTCCGCCGGGCGCTGCCCGCCGAACTGACCGGCCTGCTGCGGGAACTCGCGCTCGTCGAGCGGGCCGACGACGATCTGCGGGCCACCCTCTCGCTCACCCCGTACCGCTCCCGGTACTTCCTCTCCGACCAGCTCTTCACCAATCCGGCCCCGCAGCAGGTGGTGGCCCGGTCGGTGGCCGAGCTGGTGATGCCGCCGCATGCCTCCAGCCTGCTGGCCCTGCAGGGCGTGGACCACCTGACCGGTTCGCTCCTGGACGCCGGCTGCGGCAGTGGTTTCCTCGCGCTCAGCCGGCGCACCGACGGCCCGGCCGCCGGCTTCGACCTCAACCCGCGCGCGGTGGCGTTCTCCCGGGCCAACGCCGCGTTGAACGGCAGCGCCGCCCGTTTCGAGACCGCCGGCCTCGCAGCGGACGCCTCCGGCCCGGGTTCCCTGCTGGCCGAAGGGCGCTACGACCATCTCGTGTTCAACAGTCCCACCGTGCCCCGGATCGACGGCGACGCCGGGGAGTTCGGGCAGAGCACCGCACGGCACGCACTGACCTTGACCGCGGACACGGCGGGCCATCTGCTGCGGCCCGGCGGCACCGCTCATGTCCTGACCGTCATCGAGGTGCCCGAATCCAGGTCCGCCGAGGACGTGGTCCGCGGCTGGCTGGGTGACTCCGGCCCCGCCGATGTGACGGTCCGCGAGCTTTCCACTCCGTATCTGAGCGTCACCCCCCGGCAGTTGCGGGAGGGGCGCCTCGGCGGGCAGAACCTGTTCGCCGAGGGACCGGCACACGCCCGCCGACTGCTCGCGGCGCTCACGGCCCGTGGCACCCATGCCGTGGTACCGGTCCTCGTCACCCTTGGCCTTCCCGCCGAAAGGAACTGAAGGCATGCCATCGCCCCAGTGGATCTACCCGCTGCGCAAACCGTCCGGGCCGTACCGCTCCAGGCTGGTCGTCTTCCCGTACGCCACGGCCGGTCCCAGCGCGCTGCGACCGCTGCTCACCCGGCTGCCCGACACCACGGAAGTGCTCGGCGTCGCGTTGCCCGGACGTGAGCGCCGGTTCGGGGAGCAGCCGGACACCACACCCGCCGACGTCGTACGCGGGGTCGCCGAAGCGCTGGCCGCCCGGCCCGAGTTGCCGACCCATCTGTTCGGGCACAGCATGGGCGCCGGTCTGGCCGTCGCGCTCGCGCTGGCCGACCCGGGGGCGTGCGAGGGCCTCGTCCTCAGCGGCAGGCCGCCGGGCCCGGTCGCGCACGACAGCCTCCGGGCACTGTCCGACGAAGAGATCTTCCGCTTTCTGACAAGCGTCGGCAACACCCGGCCGGAACTGGCCCAGGACGGCTTCTGGCGAGACCGTCTGATCCGCCTCTTCCACAGCGACACCGCGCTCGACCGGCAGACGGCCCTGCTCGCCGACGGGACGCTCCAGGAGCGCCTGCTGATCCTGGGCGGCGACGAGGACCCGTACGTGGACGTTCCCTCCCTGGCCGGCTGGGCGGACCGCACCACCGGGCCGTGTGAGGTACGGATCTTCCCCGGGGACCACTTCTACCTCCTCGACGACGCGGCCCGGCCGGATGTCGCCGCCGCCCTCGCCGCACACCTCGACGCGGAGTCCGGCCAGTTGGTCCACTGACTCCCGAACGACCCGAGCGGCGCGGTGCGGAGTTCCCCGGACTCCGCACCGCGCCGCTTTCCGCGTCCCGCCCGGCGCGTCCCTGCCGGCTCCCCGTGCGCCGTGACCGGTGCCCCGCGCTCCGTGCCCCGTGCCCCGTGCCCCGTCACCCGCGTCCCGCCCGGCGCGTCCCGGCAAACCGGCAAGTGCGAGCCCTTCCTGCCGCCTGTGAGCTGCCGCGGTGGCTGCCTGGAGTGCGTGCCCCTCGCTCGGCACCATCCAGCCAGAGACCGAGCCGAGACCCGAGCCGCAGCAAGGAGACGGGATGTCGATCAGCCAAGAGGTGCCCGCGGGTACGGCCGGCAGGCCGCCCTCCCTCGAAGCGGCCCTGCCACTGACACCGCTGCAGGAGGGCATGCTCTTCCACGCCCTCTACGACGACGAGGGCTTCGACGTCTACACCATCCAGGCCGCCTTCGCCCTGCACGGGCCGTTGTCCCCTGCCGCGCTGCGGGAGGCGACCGAGGCGGTGATCGGCCGGCACACCGCGCTGCGGGCCGGGTTCCGGCTGCGCAGGTCCGGTGCCCCGGTACAGCTGATACGCCGGGACGTGACGCTCCCGTGGACCGAACTCGACCTGCGCGGCCTCGGGCACGCCGCCCAGCGGGAGCGACTGCGGCGCCACCGCTCCGAGGAGCGCGCCAAGGGCTTCGACATGGCGCGCCCGCCCCTGATGCGGGTGACGCTGGCGCGGCTCGGGGAGCAGGAGCACGTGATGGTCCTGACGTACCATCACATCCTCCTGGACGCCTGGTCCTTCCAGATCGTCTTCGACGAACTGTTCACGTCGTACGCCGACCGGGGCGGTTCGCACCCCCCGGTTCAGGTGGTGCCGTTCGAGCGTCACCTCGCATGGCTGGGCCGACAGGACCGGCAGGCGGCCCGGGATGCCTGGACCGCCGCCCTGGCCGGCCTCGAGGAGCCGTCACTGATGGCCGCCGGTGCCACCGCACCGGACAAGGCCGCACCGCCCCGTCTGGTGACCACCGAGCTGCCCGAGGACCTGACCGGCCGGCTCGTCGAGTCCGCCCGCCGCAGCGGCCGCACCCTCAACACCGTCGTCCAGACGGTGTGGGGGCTGGCTCTGAGCGGTCTCACCGGCCGCCGGGACGTGGTCTTCGGGCAGACCGTGTCCGGCCGGCCCGCGGAACTGGCGGACGTGGAGAGCATCGTCGGGCTCTTCATCAACGCGACACCGGTCCGAGTGCGGATCGATCCCGAGGAGCCGTTGTCGGCCCTGCTCGACCGCGTCCAGCGGGAGCAGGCGGAGCTGGAGCCGTACCACCATCTGGGCCTGACCGAGATCCAGCGGTGTGCGGGCCTCGGTGACCTCTTCGACACCGCCGTCGCCTTCGCCAGCGCCCCCCGGGACTGGGACACGACCACCGCCTACGGCGAGCTGCGGGTCTCCCTCGCCGAGGAGGACGAGCAGGCCGGGGAGGAGCCCGAGGGCTGGACCCACTATCCGCTCAACCTCGCCGTACAGCCCGGACGCACCCTGAGGCTGGCCCTCAGCTACCGCGGCGACCTCTTCGACGAGGCCGCGGCCGAACGGATCCTGGCCCGGCTGAGCATGCTCTTCGCGGCCTGCCTCGACGCTCCCGACACTCCCGTCGGCCGCATCCCGCTGCTGACCGCGCGGGAGTGGACGCAGGTGGTCCGGGAATGGAACGACACCGGGCATCCGGTCCCGGCCACCACACTCGCGGACATGTTCGCCGCCCAGGCCGCCCGCACCCCCGACGCCACCGCCGTGGTCTTCGGCGCACAGGCCGTGAGCTACGCGGAGTTCGCCCGGCGGGTACAGGAACTGGCGAACGTGCTGCGGGCCCGCGGTGTGGGAGCCGGGGACATCGTCGCGGTCGCCGTTCCGCGCTGTGTGGAACTGGTGGTGGCTCTGCACGCGGTGGTCGCCGCCGGGGCCGCCTACGTCCCGGTCGACCCCGAGTATCCGGCCGAACGCATCGGCTGGATCCTCGAGGACGCGGCACCAGACCTGGTGCTCACCACGCGTCAGGTCGCCCGCCGGCTGCCGCCGGACCCGTCGCCGCTGCTGCACCTCGACGAGCCGCTGCCCTCCGCGCCCGGCGGCACTGCGGTGCGCGGGCCGTCGCCCGAGGACCCGGCGTACGTCATCTTCACCTCCGGATCCACCGGGCGGCCCAAGGGTGTCGTGGTCACCCACGCGGCGATCACCAACCGTCTGCTGTGGATGCAGGACAGCTACCCCCTGGACGCCACGAGCCGGGTGCTCCAGAAGACCCCCTCGGGTTTCGACGTCTCGGTCTGGGAGTTCTTCTGGCCGTTGCACACCGGCGCCACCCTGGTCGTCGCCGCCCCCGGCGGACACAAGGACGCCACGTACCTGGCCGAGCTGATCCGGCGCGAGCGGATCAGCGTCGCCCACTTCGTGCCGTCGATGCTCCAGGTCTTCCTCCAGGAGCCGGACGCGTCGTCCTGTACGAGTCTGCGGCGCGTCTTCTCCAGCGGCGAGGCCCTGCCGCAGGAGACCGAGCGGTTGTTCTTCGAGCGGCTCGGCGCATCCCTGCACAACCTCTACGGTCCCACCGAGGCTGCTGTCGACGTCACCTCCTGGGACTGCGCCCCCGGCGGCACGGGCCCGGTCCCGCTGGGCAAACCGGTGTGGAACACCGGGACGTATGTCCTCGATTCCGCGCTGCGGCCGGTCGCCCCGGGGGTCCCCGGAGAGCTGTACCTGTCCGGCCGACAGCTCGCCGACGGCTATCTGGGGCGCCCGGAACTCACCGCCGAACGCTTCGTCGCCAACCCGTTCTCGCCCGGCGGACGACGCCTGTACCGGACCGGGGACGTGGTGCGCCACGGCCCGGACGGAGATCTGGAATACCTGGGCCGCGCCGACGACCAGGTCAAGATCCGGGGCCAGCGAGTGGAACTCGGTGAGATCGAGGCGGCGTTGGTCACGCATCCGTCGGTGGCGCAGGCCGCGGTGGTGGTGCGTGAGGACCAGCCCGGCGTGCAGCGCCTCGTGGCCTACGCCGTGGCGGACGGCCCGCCGGCCGAGGCAACCGATCTGCTGCGGCATGCTGCCCGTTCGCTGCCCGAGTACATGGTGCCCGTCGCTCTGCTGCACCTGCCCGAGCTCCCGCTCACCCCCAACGGCAAGCTGGACCGCAAGGCCCTGCCCGCCCCGACCCGGGTGCGGACGGATGGGGGGCGGCGCCCCCGCGGTGAGGTCGAGGAGCGCCTCGCCGGGTGCTTCGCCGAAGTGCTCGGGGTGTCCGAGGTGGGCGCCCAGGAAGGCTTCTTCGAACTCGGCGGCGACTCCATCGTCTCCATCCAGCTGGTCGCGCGGGCCCGTGAGGCGGGGCTGGTCCTCACCCCCAAGGACGTGTTCACCCACCGTACGGTCGCGGCGCTCGCGCGCGTCGCCCGGCCCACCGAGGACACGGCCGCGGTACGGCACGACGACGGCACCGGAGAGGTCCCCGTCACCCCGATCATGCACTGGCTGCGCGGACTCGACGGCACCGACCGGGCCTTCCACCAGGCGACCCTGCTGCGTGTCCCCCCTGCGAGCACTCCCGACCAGGCCTTCGCCGCCGTGCAGGCCCTGCTCGGGTGCCATGACGCGCTGCGGATGCGGCGCACCGTCCGGGGCGGTGAAGATGGCTGGACCCTGCACGTCGGGGAAAGCGGCGCGGTGTCCGCGCCGGAGTTCGTCCGCCGGGTGTGTGCGGAGGGGCTCGATCCGGCCGCGCTGCGGGCCCTGGTCGCCGGCGAGGCCGAGCGGGCGGTCGGGGAGCTGTGCCCCGACGAGGGCGCCATGGTGCGGTTCGTCTGGTTCGACGCGGGTGCCGAAGAGCCGGGGCGGCTCCTCGTCGTGGCACATCACCTGGTGGTCGACGGAGTGTCCTGGCGCGTGCTGCTGCCCGATCTGCGCTCCGCCTGGGAAGCGGCCGGCCGGGGCGAGAGTCCGGTACTCGCCCCGGTTCCCGTCTCGTTCCGCACCTGGGCGCGGCAGCTCACCGAAACCGCGTGTGATCAGGCCACGGCCGCCCAACTCCCCTACTGGCAGGAGGTGCTGAGCGAGGGCGGTACGCAGACGTCCCTGTCCCACGTCCCGCTCGCGCCCGAGCGGGACGTGTTCGGCACCGCCCGTACACTCACGCTGCGCCTGGGGGCCGAGGAGACCGAGTCGCTGCTCGGCACCGTCCCCGCCGCGTACCGGGCCGGTGTGGAGGACGTTCTGCTCACCGCGCTCGCGCTGGCGATCGGCGACTGGCGCCGCGAGCGCGGACTCGGCTCCGGTACCGGCCTCGTGGTCGACGTCGAAGGCCACGGCCGTGACGCGAGCGGCATGAACCTGGACCTCTCCCGCACGGTGGGGTGGTTCACCAGTCTGTACCCGGTGCGTGTGGATCCGTGCCGGGACGGCGCGGACGTGTCGTCCCCGGCCGGATTGGACGCCGCGCTCAAGACGGTGAAGGAACAGCTGCGAGCCGTTCCCGGCCAGGGAGTTGGCTACGGCCTGCTCCGCCATCTCGCCCCCGCGGTCGGCGCCGCCCTCGCCGCCCTGCCCGCTCCCCAGGTCGGCTTCAACTACCTCGGCAGGTTCTCGGGCCCGGACGGCGGCGACTGGGAGCCTGCCGCCGAGTCGGACGTGCTGCCGCTGGGGGCCGACCCCGCACTCGCCATGCCGCATGCCCTGGAGATCACGGCCGTGACCGAGGAGCTGTCCTCCGGTCCGCGGCTGTCCGCCTCCTTCGCCTGGCCCGACGCGCTGTTCACCGAGGAGGAGATGCGCGGCCTGGGTGACGCGTGGCTGTCGGCGCTCAAGGCGCTGGCCGACGTTGCGACGAGCGGCGACGCGGGCGGTCTGACCCCCTCGGACGTGCGGCCGGCCGTGGTGGACCAGGCGGAGCTCGACCGGCTGGCGTCCGCTCAGGGACCCGCCGGTCTGGAGGATGTCCTGCCGCTGACGCCCGTGCAGGAAGGGCTGATGTTCCACCACCACTACGACCGCCGGGCGCCCGATGTCTACCACGTGCAACTGGTGGTGGAGTTCGAAGGTGACATGCGGCCGGAGTCGCTCCGTACCGCCTGCCGGGCTGTGGTCGACACGCATCCCGCGCTGCGGGCCGCGTTCGTCCAGCTCTCCGGTGGCACACCGGTCCAGACCGTCGCGAGCCGGGTGGAGGTGCCGTGGCAGGAGATCGATCTGTGGCGGCCGCACCACGACGAGGTGCGGACGCAGCGGGAACTTGCCCGCTTCCTCGCGGACGACCGGCTGCGTGAGTTCGACCTGGAGCAGGCCCCGCTGCTCCGCTTCACCCTGCTGCGCACGGGCCCGCGTTCGCATGCCCTGGTCTTCACCAGCCATCATCTGCTCTGCGACGGCTGGTCGATGTCGCTGGTGACCAGGGATCTCTTCGCTCTGTGGGCGAAGCAGGACACCGCGGCGGCCATCGAGCCGGCCCGGGTGCGCCACTACTACGAGTGGCTCGCCGCCCAGGATTCCGCCGTCGCTGAAAGCGCCTGGCGAGCGGCGCTCGACGGTCTGACGGAACCCACCCTGGTGGCGCCGGAGTGTGGTCCCGAAGTGCTCTCGGCGCTGCCGGAACGTCTGGTGACGGAGCTCCCCCAGGAGCTGACCTCGGCGGTGACCGAACGGGCCCGGGCCCGCGGTCTCACCCTCAACACCGTGCTGCAGGGCGCCTGGGCGCTGGCCCTGAACCGCCTCACCGGCCGCCGTGACGTCGTCTTCGGCGTGACGGCGTCGGTACGGCCTCCGGAGCTGGCCGGTGTCGAGGAGATGGTCGGCCTGCTGATCAGCACCGTTCCGCTGCGCATCCGCCTCGACGCCGCCGACTCGCTGGGCGGCCTGTTCGACCGGATCCAGTCGGGGCAGCTGGCGCTCGCCCCCCATGTCCACCTCGGCCCGGCCGCGGTGCAACGGATCGCGGGCCTCGGTCCGCTGTACGACACGTCCATGGTGTTCGAGAACTTCCCGCGCACCGTGACGCATCCTCCGCTGCCCGGGACCGGACTGCGGATCACCGGTTTCGACGGCCGCGACGCCTACCACTACCCGTTGAAGCTCATGGTGGTACCGGGTGACCGCCTGTTCCTGGAAATAAGCCACCGTGCCGAGGCGGTTCCGGCGGCGACGGCCCAGGAGGCGCTGGACCGGCTGCGGGCCGTTCTGGAGTCGTTCGCCACCGCCCCCGACACTCCCCTGCGTGAGCTGCTGGCCTCTCCACCCGTACCACCCGTACCACCCGCGCCGCCCGTACCACCCGCACCGCCCGTACCACCCGTGCCGGACCGCGCCGCGGACGTGGCCGTGGACGCGGACGGTCCGCGTGCTGCCGCGCGCGCCGAGTGGGTCCGGGGACTGGCCGCCGACGTTCTCGGTGTGCCGGATCTCGGGCGGGACGAGGACTTCTTCGCCCGGGGAGGCGACTCCCTGCGCGCGCTGCGTCTTGCCGGCCGCATACGGGCGGCCACCGGTATCGGCGTCGACGTGCGCGAGGTCTTCCTCGGCCGCACACCGGCCGGCCTTTCCGCCCGGATCAAGGGCCAGACGCCGGTGCCGCCGCCGGAAACGGAAAATCGGCACCCGGAAATCTACGGACCGGTCGACTGCTGACTCAAATTGCCGGGCGAATTCCTGGCCCGTGATTCCCATCGAATGCCACCATCACATCACCACGGAAAATCTCCCGGCCCCTCTTCGATGCGCACTGCCGAACAGGCAACCACATCCACCGGAGAACCAGATCTCTTCGGGGAAGGAGCAGAACATGCGAACCGTCGTGATATCCGGAGCGTCGAGCGGTATCGGTGAGGCGACCGCAAAGCGCTTCGCCGAGTCGGGCGACCGCGTCGTGAACCTGGACGTCCGTCCGCCCGCGACACCGCATCCGAACATCACCTGGCACGAGACCGATGTGGCCGACTGGACCGCGGTGGCGCAGACCGTCGCGTATCTGCACGACACGTACGGACGGCTGGACGTGGTGATCGCCAACGCCGGCGTCAGCATCCGGCACGACGTCCTCGACATCACCGAAAGTGAGGCCCGCCGCGTCCTGGAGGTCAACCTGCTGGGCGTGCTCGCGCTCTGGCGGGCAGCCGCCCGCCACATGGTGGACGACGGCGGTGGCGTCCTGCTGGCCACCGGCTCGGTCAACGGTCACCGCGGCTTCCCGCACTACGCCGACTACAACGCGAGCAAGGCCGGAGTGGCGGCGCTGTGCCGCACCTTCGCCCTCGAACTGGGACCGCGCATCCGGGCGGCCTGCGTCTCGCCGGGCGCCGTACTGACGCCGATGCAGCTCGCGGAATACACCCCGCAGATGCTGGACGAGGTCAATGCCCGCATTCCGGCCGGCCGGCACGCCGACCCGGCCGAAATCGCCGAGGCCTTTCATTTCCTGGCTTCACCTGCCGCGCATTTCATGACCGGCCAGGAGCTTGTCATCGACGGCGGTGAAATCGCCGGGTCGACGACGACGGAGTTCGACACGGAGCGACAGCCGCCCGTCGCCGCGGGCCGGTGAGAGGAATCCGGATCCCCATCCACGAGCCCCCATCCACGAGATCGGAGTTCCGTTGAAATCCCTGAGGACCTACACGCTGAAGGCGGCCGAGACCGCCTCGTTGCAGGGCGCGGTGGACGCACTCCGCAGTGTCGGCGTGTCGCCCGTCGACCCCGAGTTCTACGACAAGTTCCAGGACTGTCACGACCTGCTCCCGAGCGGGCTGCGCGCCTTCCTCGCCGAGTACCGGAACGACCCCGCGTCGACGGTCTGCCAGATCCACGGCTTCCCGGTCGACGAGGCGACGGTCGGTCCGACACCGGGCAGCTGGGAGCGCCCCGAGGGCTGCGGGTCGACCGTGGACAGCGACACCTTCCAGGCCATGTGCGCCCTGGCCCTCGGTGAACCGTTCGCCTGGGCGACGCTGCAGTACGGACGCATGGTGCAGGACATCTTCCCGATCCGTGGCGACGAACAGCGCGAGAGCGGGCACGGCAGCGACGCCTTCCTGCAGTTCCACACCGACGACGCGTTCCGCCCCGACACCTGCGACTACCTGATGCTGTTCGGGATCCGCAACCGTGACGTCGTCCCCACCTATGTCGCGGCCGTACGCGATGTGCGGCTCCCGGACGAGGTGCGCCGGATCCTCTCCGAGGAGCGGTTCCACATCCTTCCCGACGACGAACACATACGGCAGCTCCAGCTTCGGGCCCCCGGCGATCCGGCGCTGCTCCGGGCCGTCGAGATGCGTGACCGTCCCCGCGCCGTACCGGTGCTCCACGGCGACGAGAACAGTCCCCGCATCCGCCTGGACGCGCCCTTCATGCGCTGCGCCGGCGACGACCCCGAGGCCGAACGCGCGCTGCTGACGCTGCACGCCGAGATCGAGCGGGTCCAGTATCCGCTCATCGCCGCCCAGGGCACCTTGCTGGTACTCGACAACCGCAGTGTCGTCCACGCCCGCGGCTCCTTCCGCGCCCGCTACGACGGGACCGACCGCTGGCTGCGGAAGATCGTCGTCAGTGAGCAGCTCACCTCCCAGGGACTCAAACCGCTCAGCAGGGTCCTGTTCTGACCCGAAGTCCGGTTCTGACCCGAAGTCCGGTTCCACCCGGGCAGACGCGCCCCCACTCCAGGGCACACGCACCCCGCGTCTCCTCCATCGACCGCTTCACATCGATGGCACATCGACCACGAAAGGGAAGCCGAAAATGAACGAGCCCGCCGTGCACTCCACGCAGGCGCCCCGGCCCACGGGCACGGCGGACGGCCGTGCCGCACACAGCGACATCCAGGACCTGCTGCTCGGGATCGTCGGCGACGTACTCGGGGAGACCCAGATAGGCGTCGACGACAGTTTCTTCGAGCTGGGCGGCGATTCGATCACCTCGATCGAGCTGGTCAGCAGGGCGCGCAAGGCCGGTCTGCGGCTGGAGTACCAGCACGTCTTCGAGGGCGAGACGGTGGCTGCGATGGCCGAGGCGGTCGCCGGGGCGGAGCCGGGCGCGGAAGCGGGCACGGAAGCGGGCGCGCAAGCGGAATCCCGGCCGGTCTCCGGCGGCGGGGCGCTGGTGGAGCTGGACGCCGAAGCACGGGCGGAGGTCGACGCGGCCTTCGCCGGGGCCGGACCGCTGGACGGGATCTGGCCGCTGACCGCGCTCCAGGAGGGCCTGCTCTTCCACGCCCTCTACGACCAGGACAAGGCGGACCCGTACCTGGTGCAGGCGCCCGTCATGCTGACGGAGGCGGTGGACACCGAGCGTCTGCGGGCGGCCTTCGACCTCCTCCTGGGCCGGCACGAGAGCCTCCGGGCCGGGTTTCTGCTGCGGCGTTCCGGGGAGCCGGTGCAGGTGATCCCGGCCGAGGTCACCCTGCCGTGGCGCGAGATCGACCTCAGCGGCGTCCCCGAGCAGGAGTTGCGGCACCGGATCACGGACCTGCTCGACGCGGACCGGTCGGTGCGTTTCGATCCGGTGGCCCCGCCGTTGATGCGGGTCACCCTCGTCAAGCTGGCCACCGACCGCTCCCTCATGGTCCTCACCAGCCACCACATCCTGTGGGACGGCTGGTCGATGGCCCAGTCGCTGACCGAGGTGTTCGAGCTGTACGCGACCGGCGGCGACACCGACCACCTGCCGCCCGCCGTACCCTTCCGCGACTACCTCACCTGGCTCACCGAACAGGACGAGGACGCCGGACTGGCCGCCTGGGCACAGGAACTG